>JALHSR010000107.1 GCA_022865315.1 Methanotrichaceae archaeon
CTTCTCGCCTATTAAGAATCCTGCTTGGTCTTCGTAGGATCGACTAATGCCCTCTAGTTCGTAGGTATTCTTCCGATCAGCAAGTGCGATATTATAGAGGTGCCTACAAATTTCCAAGGTTGTACCTAACGTAGCTTCTTGTTGTTTATTAGGGTACATTCGGAACTTATAGGCGGTTCTCATTTTTACCTCAGTTATATATAGTATCTAAGACTATTTAATGGTTATGCTTACTACAATACAGGTTAAGTCGGAGACGCGAGATGGACTGAAATCGATAGGCAAGAAAGGAGAGTCCTATGATCAGATTATTATCAGGCTGCTTGATGCAAAGGCGGGGTACGATTCATATCCGGCCTAAAGACCGAAGTTTTCTCTACCCCTGCGCCCCGCTTCTATAAAAATAGGTTTTATTAAATATGTAAAAATTTTTGCGGCGAGGAATTGCCGAAGAACCTATTTCTTTTGACAAGTGCAATCAAATATTTTTTCATCACCGATAATTTCCCGGTCTATCCATCTCATGTCATGCCAGCCATTGCTACAGCATGGCAGGCTCTCTTGCATGCAGATCAAGTGTCTTATTGAGTGTGATATTGCTCCAAAGACTTATATATAAACTCATTTTCCCTATATAGTCCTCTTCGATTTTGGTTTGATTCTGGTCATGCAATCCAGCATCCAACCGGGATATTCCATCAAAATTCGTACCGACTTCGTATCTCGTTAATTTGTTAAAGTTATTTTTATATATACATTCATTTTTTTTATTTCATGATCGTAGAACCCAACAATGAGGTCATTCTTGCTTATAGCTCCCGATTCATAGTATTGATTGATTGAATCGTTTCTATTTTGATAATTTAGAATCTCGGTATGGCCTATTCCAGAAAAATTAAGTTTTTCCCACAAACAAAAATATAAAAAAGATGGGGAGTTATCCCTCTATCGCTTCATGTGCAGTTCTTAATAGACCCGTGGGAACTTAGCCACGTTGGGCGCTTTGTAGCAGGTGCAATCAAAGACGCCCTTGGTGTCTTTGCCCACACTCAATTGATATACGCTTGGCATAGTATCCCATCCATCGAAACAGCATGGCAGGCTCTCGTGCAGATCAAGTGTCTTATTGAGTGTGATATTGCTCCAAAGACTTATATATAAACTCATTTTCCCTATATAGTCCTCTTCGATTTTGGTCGGATTCTGGTCATGTAATTCAACATCCAACCGGGATATTCCATCAAAATTCGTATCGACTTCGTATCTCGTGAATTGGGTAAAGTTATTATTATTATCATAATATATATCATCACTTTTTATTTCATGATCGTAGAACCCAACAATGAGGTCATTCTTGCTTATAGCTCCCGATTCATAGTATTGATTGATTGAATCGTTTCTATTTCGAAAACTTAGAATCTCAGTATAGCCTGTTCCAGAAAAATTGAGTTTTTCCCTCAATCCCAGCGCCGCCGTGCTGACGCTCTCAAAATCATCACTAAATTCCTGTCCTGCATAAGAAATCTCTTCGGATGACTCTGATAGTCCATAAATGGCGCTGGAGGTCTTTTTGGCTGTAAAGTTCAGTCCAAAATCCAAACACTTCCATCTTCCAAAATATCCTTCACCACTAAATGAGTTTTTAAGGCCAAAAATCATCAGCGGAGTACTAGTCGTAGAAAATTCATTGGAAGTTTGTGGGGAGGGAGGAGTAGGTTTTATTTTTGGAAAAGCTGGCGGCAGGTACTGGCTCGGATCTCGAAACAAATTTGATGGATTGATATTGTCGCCGATATCTATTGTTGGCGGATTATTCCCATCGCCAGTGCTCCCTCCGATAACTACGATGTCTTTCCCTCTTATGGATTCCTCAGCATAACTGGCGAATACAAGGCAAAAGAGCATTAAACCCGCAATTAACACCCTCATTCTGCCATTTGGTTTACATTATTGGATTTAAGTATTGTGCTTATTCTGGGTTTTTGCATAGCAGTTGCCAAAATAATATCGTAATATAATTATTTTAATATAACAAATCAATCGTGTAATGGACACTTCGCTATTTTATAAGGCATAGTAAGGTCTCTGGTTAATCCCAATATATTTTTTAGAAGAAAGACGACGATAGATTTAAGAATTATAATTTTATTAATTAGCCTATAAACTTTAAAAGATAATCAATTAGAACGCCCAGATGAGGCCTTCAGTCTATATTTTGTTTAAAAAGCATTATAACAGGATTCCGATTTATTCCGACATAACATTTAAATGCATTAATTAAAAGTATACAATAAGCGAAAGAGGAGATAAAACGGATTTATTGTTAGAAACTTTGCCAAGGAAGATAGTCAAATGTGTATCGAAATCAATTCAGCTAATCGATTTAGTATAACTCTCACTCAACATAACCAATCTTTTAGTGCCTAATAATATGAATTATTCTGACTCATTTGATCTGAAGGGTGAAAGCTGCGGCGCACATACAGATCTTGATTTGGTTTCCTCAGAATTTGCTGACCTCTTTATATTTGACCATAGCATGATCTCTTACAGCCAACTTTGTATCACAATTGAAGAGGCCAGGTTCTGTCTAGCTGATAATCGTTTCATGCCTGATGAATGTATAGTCTATGAAAGTAGAGGGTGATCCGCCTGAAATCGCCTAACATCATTGACAAGAATATAAATGCAGAAAAGATAATGGAAGAAATAAGACGAAGAATCAATGATGAACCACAGTCCTCTTGTTTGATTGAAGCAGATCGTCAAAAAGAGCTAGACCATATCTTATCCAATTGGGATATCGAAAATAAAGACTATCTCATAAGTTCTCATCGACCAATCTCAGGAAGAATCTTAGTAAGAGGTAGGGGCTTGGTTCATGGAGAGGTTAAGAGATATGTTGATCCTATTGTGGAAGGACAGAGTTTATTCAATAAAAGCACATCGAGGATACTTCTTGAAGATGGTCGCAGATTCGATAAAATTAATGAGAAATTAGATAATATTATTGAAAGATCCGATAAAATAGAGCATTGGCTGAGGGAGACCAATGCCAATATCGATCAGTTCTATCACTCTATTAACCAGCAAATTGAGGACAAGGTTTGGGATGCGATAGCTTATTTATCTAGTGATATAGAAAATAAAGCCTGGCTCGCAGCGATCTTGGATCGGCGAATTTCTAAGAAATTTGGAAATATGAGTCCATCCGAAATGGAATTCCCCGTTCAAGGCATAAACTATTTCTTATTCGAGGAACGGTTTAGGGGCACTCGTTCAGATATAAGGAAGCGACAATCAATATTTATGAGCTTTTTTGAGAATTGCAGTAATGTATTGGATATTGGGTGTGGGCGAGGCGAGTTCTTAGAATTGCTAAAAGCAGCAGGAATTGGGGCTCGGGGTATTGACTTAGATGATGATATGGTTAGATATTGTGCATCCCAGGGGCTCGACGCAGAGTTGGCCGATGCCATCTCCTACTTGGAGAAGATCGAAGATGAGAGCCTTGATGGAATTTTCATCGATCAAGTTGTTGAGCATTTGGCTCCTGATTATATCATTAGACTTTTGGCATTATGCCATAAAAAATTGAATTATAATAGTAACATTATAATTGAGACTGTAAATCCTTTATCTTTAGTATCTTTAATCAATTTCTATATAGATATGACTCATAAGAGTCCCCTTCATCCGGAGACTCTCATTTATCTGTTGGAAGCCTCGGGATTTAGAGAAATAGAGTCTCATTTCTTTGTTCCCGTCCCTGAAGAAATGCGATTAAGGAAGTTAGATCTATCAATCATATCTGAATCGGAAAAAGGGTTTGCAGAGATATATAATAACAATATAGATATTCTAAACAAAATCCTCTTTGGTTCTCAGGATTATGCGATAATAGCAAAAAAAGCAGCTTTAAATGTGAATAGTTCTCCTGCTTGATCTTAATATAAACATTGAATATTTAAAATATACTAGCTACGGGGATAACCTCAGCCCCCTCATTATCGTTTCGACGCCCACTTCCAAGAGATGGACAGAACGTGGTATGATCGGACGATAGCATCTCATCTCTGAGGCGCTCGTACTCTTTGCTTAAAAAAATATGTCGAATACTTTTTTCGTTAACGTCTCCAAGAGGTCTTACACCTTCGGCATCTATGCAACTGCAAACGACCTTACCGGTGGATAATATGCAAGCTTCGCGGAATATTTCTCGACATACAAGGGACACCATCAATAAGACGGCTCGGAAAATTATTTAGGTTTTCCGATTTTTTGTTAAACACATTTACAGATAATCAGCAGAAGGCCCGCTCCATTTTAAGGGTCGGGATGAATGCGCACAAGTTCTAAGCCCCATCAATAAGTATATACGTTTAAAAGATATATAATGGTACGATGCGTAAAACGTATCGCTTTAGGCTATATCCCACAAAATCTCAATATTCCACAATGAACCAAAGTCTTGAACTTTGTA
>JALHSR010000108.1 GCA_022865315.1 Methanotrichaceae archaeon
CCATTATTGTAAACCTCGAACCAACTTGATTGAAGAGAGATCAACCGAAATAACAGAATCTTGAGGCTTAACCGATCTGTTTGATTTTTGCGCCTACCACATCTTTGGCTTGTTCAACCTCTTGTGTGACTCTGGTCTTACCGCCAATTATTTCATTTACCTCAAGACCTATGATATTCTCTCCGACTTTCATCTTCTGAATAATTTCTATTTCCGGCTCCATATCATAAAGGATTTTCTGCAATTGAACAGCAAATTCATCGTCGTGCTCAAGTTTTTCTTTAAGAATATCCTCGATAACGCTTTCGTAGCGTGCTGGTTTTTCTTCAAAGAGTTCTAAGCTAGTTCTCGCTTCTTTGTCTCCAGACCACCTTTTCTTGATCGTCTCCAATAGATTCTTTGTTTTATGAAAAGCAGCTTTTCCTGCCTCCTGGGCAAACACATCTGCTCCTTTTGCAAGGTATGGTGCAAGAATACTAACGACATTTGAGGCCAAAATTGATATGACAATTTCCATATGATCCATATTATCTCTAAACTGCATAAATAATTTTTCATAGATAAAATTATAAAAACGTACATTTTAAATATTACATTGCTTATTAATATTAAGGATCTTGAATATCTTTTCTCTGGAGTTCCATGATCTGCAATGCTGGGGGATATGATAACGAAGCTAGAAAAGCCAGCAATTATCAAAGTGGAACTGAACCTTCTAACGAGAGCCAGCCTAAAACTCAAATTTCAGTAACGCAAGAAATTAAGAAAATCGAAGGTGGCAAAGTCACTGCAGTTGAGATTGGGGAAGTTAAGGGAGATATTCGAATTGACATCCATGATAAAGAAACGGAACGCCCTCCGCTCAAATTACGAAACATTCCTTTTTTAAAGAACGAATACTTTACTGGGCGAGATAGATTTCTTTCAGATATTTCTTTGGCGCTAAACTCGGGAAAAATTGTAGCCCTAGCAGGCCTTGGAGGCGTAGGAAAGACTCATATCGCACTGCAATATATTTATAGTCATATCAATGAGTATGAAATCATTTGGTGGATGAGAGCTGAAGAAAATGCTACAATATACTCAGATTATACAGAATTAGCTATAAAACTCGGAGTCATAAGCAAGAACATAATAGACTTTAATATAATCTATTCAGCTATAAAATCCTGGATGATAAATAACTCAAATTGGCTTCTCATTTTCGATAATGCTGAAGATCAAGAAAAACTCGACAGATATCTTCCCAGAGGGATTGAAGGCCGCATTATTATTACATCTAGGAACGCAAATTGGAGTTATGCTAAGGTAATTAAAGTTCCGCCCTTTGAACAGGAGGAATCAATTGATTTCTTGCGAAAGCGAACAGAACAGGAAGATAAAGAAAATCTTTTGGATTTGGCCGATGAATTGGGATATCTACCTTTAGCTCTAGAATCTGCGGGTGCTTATATAAAGGATTCAATGATGCCTATTTCTGATTACTTAGAATTATTACATAAAGATGATCCTATAGTAATCCTGCAAAAAGGTAAGCCCACCAGTTATGATTATGATATCGCAACCACGTGGAATATATCAATCAACGCAATCCAAGAAGGGAATTCAATAGCATCTGATTTTATTTTTTTATTCTCTTTCTTGGCTCCAGAAAATATACCCAAATTTTTACTTATTAAAGGATCAAAAAGCCTTCCAATTTATTTAGCTTCTGCTGCCATGAATAAAGATCGATTCTATGATGCAATAGCATTACTAATACGCTATTCACTTGTTTACATCAATGCCGAAAAAGACAGCATCTGGATCCATAGGGTAGTTCAAGCCTCCATTCGGAATAATCTAGAAGAGAAGGATAAAAAGAGATGGGCAATAACGGCTGCCGAAATTGTCAGAAGCGTTTTTTTTTATGATAGGGAAAATATGCAATCTTGGGATGATTGCGCTCTTTTGTTGCCACATGCTCAAGCAGTGGTTCGACATGCCGTTACTTTAAATGTGGCTTTGGAAGAAGCAGCTGACCTACTTAATGAAACCAGCGCGTACCTTCTGGCGCGTGGTGAGGTCTCAGAAGCATATGTGGCATCCAAGAATGCGATTGAGATTGGAAATAGGATTCTTGGACCTAAGCACCCTAAATTAGGTAATTATCTTCACAACTATGGGAAGGTCCTAAGGGTTAATAATCCAGGAGGATCAAAGGAAGCCTTTGAAAAAGCGCTTAGAATCGATAAAAATTATATTGTTGAAAATAAAAATAATGTAGCTAGGGATCTCTGCAATATAGGTTCTGTAATGCTTGAGCAAGGCGATATTATCGGATGCAAAAAAGCTTTTGAAAAGGCTCTTTTGATTGATGAAGTTATTGCCGGTATCAAACCTTCAAATGAAATTGACAAATATGGCTTAAAATGGCTTTCATTAGAAGAAGAAATAAGTTCAAGTAGTCTTTTTGAAAGGGCGCTTAGAGTCAGTGAGAAACTGCGTGATACGCCATTTGACTCTGAAAAAGCTAAGATGGTTATTCGCATAAATAATTTGGGAAAATTATTATATAATGAACGATATCTTAAAGAAGCGAAAATATTATTTGAAATAGTCATTGAAATGGGTGAAAAAAATCTTGGCCATGAGCATCCCAATATTGCCTTGCGAATTAACAACTTAGGGCGTGTCTTGTTCGATCAAAAGATTATCGAAGAAGCAAAAAGTGCATTTGAAAAGGCTCTTTATATTAGCCGAAAGTCCCTTGGCAATAATCACCCATATAATGCAATCTTCCTTAACAACCTCGGTTCAGTTGAATACATGAAAGCGAATCTTGATAAAGCTAAGGATCTTTTCAAAGCAGCCGTTGAGATTAATCAGGAAATTCTTGGCATTGATAATTCTTATTTGGCAATTTATTTTAAGAACTTGAGCAAGGTATTGGAAGAAAAAGGTGACTATGAGGGCGCTAAAGGATTGATTGAAAGAGCTTCAAAAATTGAAGAGAAGCATAAGATTGATTTTTGGGCCAGCAAAGCAGTTATATTGTAGCTACTGTCTTGATTTCTCGACAGGATATCTTGCACGACTTTCCTCCAGCAGCCTTGGCATGGTCAGGGATATTCATCTACTTAGCTGCAATAGGAAGGCCCTATAGTGATTTAACTGCATCGTTGCTGTGGAATAGATTGTGAAAAATCAATCCAATCGTAAGCTATTGAGCATAAGAAAATCAAACTAATGTTATCGTCTGCTTTGGTCGTCCTCGTTTGTCTGCTCCCAATTCCGTCCTCTTTATCTTACCCTGATCGGCCAGCTCATCAAGGAGGGAGTCAAGATCCGCCTGCTTTATCTTCATTCTGTGTCTGAGAGA
>JALHSR010000109.1 GCA_022865315.1 Methanotrichaceae archaeon
ATCAACACCAACGTCCAAAACGTTTACTCTGCGTTCACTCGCGCCGTGACTATGACCGTGAAAATGGATTGACCCGTAATGCTGACGGTCAAAATTCAAAAATTGGTAATGGCACAATATAATCGGAACATCGGCTTCCAAAACAACAATCGGGGGTTCATACGCAATTGGACGCTTTGAGGCAGTTGTGTATGTTTGTTTTCTCAACCACCTTTTATCGTGATGCCAGGGATATTCAAGAACGCGAATATACCCGTTAAGTCGCTTGAATAACGATTCCGCCTCCCCTCCAAGCGTGAAATCTCCCAAATGATAAACTATATCGTTTATTTTCACGACTTTATTCCACGCACTTATTAACGCCTCGTCCATCTCATAAGCAGTCGTCCAGGGTCTATTCGTGTACCGAATAACATTAAAGTGGGAATAGTGCTGATCACCGGTTAAATAAATCATCACACATCCAATCTCGATTGATGTTCAACTTTATACTCACGAGGATAATTAAACGCATACTTGTCGCCACGTCTTTTGGAAGCCGCGAATCCGCGTATTGTTTTAACCAATCCGTTGGGATCGCTAAAACTGAACGGAACAGTACCACCATGTGAATTTTTAGCCTCTTCCCAAATCATATGGAATTCGTCCAATAGTTCCAGACCGAATTCACCACAAGCATCTTTGAGACTACGACATGATGTGATCCAATACGCACGGTCTTTAGAGATTTGCGGTGGCTTATAATTCCACAACTCGCAAAACCGCGATACCCACAATACCGTGTCGGGTGGGAACTTCGCATAGTCGTTTTTATCACCTATCATGCCTCTCATAACAGATTGTTCAATTGACCTGAGGTACTCTTCCTTGTTCATATCGTCTCCAGTCTTTCCAATTGCAGTAGATATTGGTTGATTTAGCAATGTTTCTTGCAAAGTATGATTAGGGATGGATAAGGATGAATCGGTGGACGTGGAGTCACCAATATCTGCCCCAGAGTCACCAATATACGCCCTAGAGTCACTAATATCTTTCGTGGGCGGTTTTCCTATTTTAGACCTTGTGGTTGGTGTCTCTCCTAACTTATCCAACATAATCTTGAAATTTTTAGTGCCATAATCTGTTGTTCCTGAGCAAACGAGGTACTTATTGGCAATTAACGCTTTTATTGCGCGCATGACTGATCTACGTTGAAGACTTGTTTTTGTTCCCAATCTCTCGTATCCATTATAACTATTTTCTCCGAAATCATCTGCACTATCGGCTATAGCCAATAAAACAAATTTAGCAGTAGTTGCACTAACAGTTAGTTTATCGCCTTTCTTGGGTTCTGTATAAGAAAGATTTGGAATATCTGTATAGAATACTTTAGACATAATGGCTATACTCATAGCGATTTCTCCCCCGACAAATTCTCCATACTAGTTCGCCAAGCAGTCCAATTGGGTGCATCAAGCGCAATTTCTTTCAATTTATCAATGTTATTACCGTTCAAATAGGCTTTTTCCAATAACTGAATTGCTAACCAGTCAACACAGTAAAAATTATGACGCAATATTCCCCGAATATAGTATAATTCCTGTAAATATGGTTTCTCTTTGGATTTCTTCCTACACGAAGCTATATTTTCTATGTAATCAAGAGCTTTTTTTGCCGAATCAATAGTGGCTAATCCATAAGACTTGATTATATATTGTTCTGTTGATATGCGAATACATTCTAATATCTCTGCAAAGCCATATTTTCTTATTATTTTGCTCAAATATTGCTGGGCAACTTCATTGTAATTGATGCCCGGAGTGAATTGTTGAAAATATTCCATCGCATTATAAGACATTTCTTCTTCAAGATGGACTAAACTCAATTGCCATTCATATACCATCTCCATTTGTTCTCTTCGTTCTTGCAATTCATCAAGTTGTTTTTTTCTTTTATTGATTACGGCATCATCGGATAACTCAATTTTCCCTTTACCACTATTACAGTCGAAACAAGATGTTATTAGGTTTATAATATCATTATCTTCAACCTTGGATACTGGAATTATATGGTCTATAACCAAAATAAATTCCGGTGCAGAGCGACCACAATATTGACACTTGAAACTATCTCTTTTGAATACCTCAAATCTAATTTTTTTGCTAATTCCTTTACGTTTCATCATATTCTCCCTAACAAATACCCGCCTTACGTTAGCCGTATCTAGTCACAGAAGCGGAGATTTACGCAAAGCGGGTATTTATTGGCTAATTAAAAATCTCCTTCATTCTGTGACACCCCTATTATACCACTACTCAGCAAATAATGCAGACAGACAGCACAATGAAGCTATAACTACGAATATTATTGCGAATATAGTTGTTAAAGATACGATTACCATAAGTCTCCTTTTCTTAACTCTCTATCATCTGGTTCTTGAACATTTGGATATGCATATCCTGCATTTTCAGCCCATTTCTCTAATTCATCAGCCTCAAATACATCTTCGGGGCTATAATTTTCTCTGACATATTCTTTCAATTCATATGCTGGATATACTTCTTCTGGTCTGAAATATTGCGCGACCCATTCCACTATAAATCCAGCATCTATATCTGCATTATCACGGAATGTATTCGCAAATGATCGATCTTCTTCGGTAGTTGTATGTCTTTTCATTTCTGTCTCCTTATTTGCAACTTAAATTTGACCTTTATTGCACAGTGGGCGGTCAGGATTCGAACCTGAGCAGGACCTTTTCGTTTTGTAAAAATTTACTACTGCCCATCAGCACCGGTGCGGTGTCCATTAACCGGCTCTCATAAGCATGTTCCCACCATGCTGCCGCCCATATAATCATTTCTTAGGTTTGCAGGGTTTCTTTTTCTTAGACATAACTACCTCCTGTTACTATTGTACACCCATTACTAAGAACGCGCAAGGGTTTATCTGTGTTTTCCGTGGGCTGGGTAGCTCTTCGGAGGGGTCTACGGCAGTTCTCGCACACCCAAACCCCAGCCACGAAATAAAATTCTTGCCGATCAATGCAAT
>JALHSR010000110.1 GCA_022865315.1 Methanotrichaceae archaeon
CGTAGGTATTCTTCCGATCAGCAAGTGCGATATTATAGAGGTGCCTACAAATTTCCAAGGTTGTACCTAACGTAGCTTCTTGCTGTTTATTAGGGTACATTCGGAACTTATAAGCGGTTCTCATTTTTACCTCAGTTATATGTAGTACCTAATACTATTTAATGGTTATGCTTACTACAATACAGGTTAAGTCGGAGCCGCGAGATAGACTGAAATCGATAGGCAAGAAAGGAGAGTCCTATGATCAGATTATTATCAGGCTGCTTGATGCAAAGGCGGGGTACGATTCATCTCCGGCCTAAAGACCGAAGTTTTCTCTACCCCTGCGCCCCGCTTCTATAAACTTGGTGATCCCCTCTCAGGACTCAACGCATTAATCGATCGGGAGTCATTTCGTTCGATTGTGGAGGGAATTTATGATAACAGGACACAAAAAGGAGGCCATCCCAACTATGATGAAGTGTTGATGATCAAGATTCTAGTGCTGCAACAATGGTATAGCCTATCCGATCCAGAGGATGGAGCTGGAGATGGCCAAAAATATCTCTTTTATGAGATATCTAGGTTTTCAAGAAGCAATTCCCGATTCTACGACCATATGGCTCTTCCGAGAACGTCTCAAAGAGAAGAACAGGATCGATGCAGTATGGCAAGAGCTTCAAAGGCAACTGGATGCTAAAGGGCTAACAGTAAAAGAAGGCTGCATCCAAGATGCTGCCTTCATCACTTCAGATCCAGGCAGATCCGGCAACAAGTCTCGTGGTGATGTCTTGTTGACTTAAGTCATCAGGAGTTTCGACGTAGTCGAAACAAAGCTAGGACTCGCCAGAGCAAAGATAGCATCTAGGCCAAGAAAGGCGAAGAGTTCTATTTCGGATTTAAGCTACACAAAAAAGTTGATGTGGGGTATGGTCTGATACGAGCTATAGAGAAGACTACTGCTTCAGTACATGATAGTCAAGTAGATCTATCCGTGGAGGGTGAAATAGTATACCGGGACAAAGGCTATTTCGGAATGCCCGCCAGAGGTAACTCTGCAACCATGTATAGAGCTACTCGAGGCCATGCTCTGGCATACATGAGATAAACGCCGAAACATGCAGATCAGCCGAATAAGAGCACCTGGTGAACGCATGTTTGCGGTCATTAAAACAGTGTTCAAAGCAGCTCATGTGCTTGTTACCACTGTCCGAAGAGTCCGTGTCAAGATGATGTTTACTGCTTTTGCCTATAAATTATATCAGCTCAAAACTCTTCACAATGCGGATGTTGTCTAATCCTAGCGGAAGCCATCAAAAAAAGCTTGAAAAAAAGGAGGAACGTAGCAGAAATGACGATAATCAAGCTTCATTAGGGTTGTTTGGATCAAAACCATGAACAATTGACCCTACAAGGTCCTGCATAATAAGGTTGCTCGCAATTCTCTCTTGTGTAAGAGCGATAAAGTTTACCCATTATTGCAAAGTAATTCAAGCATGTTTCAAAATTTGGCCAACTTTGTAATCCTTGGCCAAATCGGATTCAAGAGCAACTTTATGCTCAAGATTTATCAATGGTTATATTACAAATATATATGTTGGACATGATCTCTAATAGCATCACTGCGAGGTAAACAATATGCGGATTATCTAAAATCGAATTCCAATAAATTCATGTAGCTAATTTTTTAAAAAATAGAAAGTTTTCGAGGTCAAGTATAATATATGATAAGATGGAACGGCAAAAGGGTATGCTAAAATATATAAAAATTAATAAAATTACAAAAAACTATAATGAAATGTTCATCTTAATCTCAGCTTTTTGTGTAACATTAATGATTAAGATACTAATATCTTTGAAATATCGAGGTCCTTTCATATTTGCCGATGAGACATTGTATTTCGATACTGCAAGAAAGGTTCTTGGAGGAATTTTTTTTAGTCAGCTCCATGGCTATCAAACCTATCCTCCTGGTTATCCTATCGTTTTATCGATAGCGAATCTTTTCACAAGTGATAAGACTGCAATATATCATATCTCGCTCGTAATAAATTCAGTTCTGACGTCAGCGATCGTTTTTCCGGCCTACTTTATACTAAAAAAATATGTAAAAACAGATCTATCAGTTCTCGGTGCAATAGCAATTTCTGTTCTCCCATCTGTAACTACTTATACATTCATGTTATTTAGCGAAAATCTGTTCACCACTCTTTTCATGTTTTCTTTACTTTTTTTAATAAACACTTATGAAAAGGATAGGTGGTTTTGGGATTTTCTTGCGGGATTTTCAATCTTTTTTTTATTTCTTACTAGATCTACTGGGATAGCGATGGTCTTCGGATTTTGCGTTTCTTTTTTTTATTTTTATTTTGCAATTCATAGAACTAAGGGTTATGGCATAACCAAATTTGTAAAAAATAAATATATTTTGTATTTATCTATACTTGTGCCACTATCAATTTGGATAAGCTATCGGTTATTAATTAGACCAGGTAGTGGATCATTGAATCGGATAACAGGGTACGATATAAATGAATATATACAATCATTGATGATGTCCTTCGCCGATCCATCTTATATTAAATTGTTCTTAGATTTAATCTTAAATGAGATTAAATATCTTATCTTGGTTTCCTATTTTGTCGTGTTTCTTTTGTTTCTATTAGCTTGTATATTGATTTTTCAATCAAGACAGTTATTCAAATTCTTTTCGTTATCTGAGGAGATCAAGTTTGAATCTTTGGATATTAATCGAAACATCGCCTTGAAATCATCATTCATTTATGTCTTGGCGTCTTCAGCAGCATTGATCCTCATAACAGTGATACATATGCTTCCTAGGGCTGCGGCAGGGGATAGCCAATATTTGATTTTCGGAAGATATATCGATCCGATAGTTCCATTAATTTTTTTAATGAGTTTTATAGGATTTTATATGATTCTTGAAAATAAAAATGTCATAACTAATATAATAATTTTGAAATTAGGTATAATATATTTCTTGATGACTCTTTTCCTAATAATTGCGTTCCCCTTTGAAGATTATAAGTATCCCAATGTTTCGGCGGTATACTATATTTGGGCAAATTCGGTCGAAAAAATTTTCAGTGAACTCGAACCATATTTGTTATTGCTCTTAATCTCATTGGCTTCATGGGCTTTTTTTTATTGGAGTCTGAAAATTAAAAATTATAATTATTTAATTATATATATTATCATAATCTCAATACTAATATCGATTCCTATGGTAAGCAAATCCATGCTTTTATCTGCGGAAAGTAATAAAGTTAATGAAATCGGAAAATATTTGGAACATAGGGCGAATGAGAATACGACTATAATAATGGACGATGAAAACCTTGATTTGAGCATGTTTTATCGAATTATCTTTTGGACAGATGCTCAGGTCAAAAATGAATCGATAAATTTGAATTCATTGTCTGCGGAAAAATCAGCTGGAATAAAATATCTAGTTTCAAAAAAGGAATTACCTTTTCAAAAAATAATAATATCAAGATCTGGATATGCGATTTACGATATCACGACTGAAAGATATTGTCGTTTTTGCCTGGGTTCGATTGATGGTTTCTATGATATTGAAAGCTGGGGCGGTATTCCTACACAATGGATTAAAGATGGAGCACTTTTATATATTTATTTAAATAAGAATGCATCAGTCGATCTAAATTTTAGGGCAAAGAGCTTCAGAGTCCCCAGAATAATTCAGATCGAAATAGAAGATAATCAAGTTGCTGGAATTGCCGTTCCAAATAATAACTTTATCCAAATAGCTGTTCCTTTACAATTGATCAAAGGATATAATATAATAAAATTTCGAGTTCCGGAAGGCTGTGAGCGCTCTATGGATTGGGAGGTCGAGAGCAAAGACAGCAGATGTTTAAGTATGGCAATAAGGGGCATTTTGGTCAATGAAACAAATCAGTAAATAGCGTTAGATTAAAATATTTAAAATATTATTTATAACATCAAAACTATAGGTTTTCTGCATTTCGATCTCATTAATTAGAAATAGGATCTGGTTTGAAATTTTCGAATATCTCTGCCATATTTTCGGCAATTTTTTTCCAATCATATTTTTCCTCGGCAACTTTGCGTCCATTCTGGCTTAGCTCAATAAAACGGTCATGGTTGCCGATAATTTCCAAGATCTTCTCGGGAAATTCAGAAATATCGCATATTATTGCATGTCGATAGCTCTCTATATCAAGTCCTCTGGCGCCCATTAGAGTCGTCACGATAGGCAATCCAGCAGCCATATATTCTAGCATTTTTATGTTAGTTCCGGAACCGCTTATCATTGGATTCAATGCGATATCTGCGACTCGGTACAATTCCAGCTTCTCTTTTTCGCTAATTACATAAGCTAACCCGACATTATCATCGAGCCTTTCATTTCTTAATCCCCAGCATACACTTCCACATATTAAAAAATATACTTCTTTGGTTTTTGGAGCGATCTCTTTTATCAACGTCCTTGCCGCTTGGACATTTGGTGGGTGACCCGAGCCCAAGAATATTGCCAGCGGGCAAGGTATTACATTTTCTTTATATAATTTTCTATTTTCATAAACCTTATCGAAGTTGGATACATTGGTGCCATTAGGGGATATAATAATTCTACTATTTAAGTTATATATTTTCTGAATTAAATTTTTATCAATATCCGAGGTTACAAAAATTATATTTGATTTTCTTGCCAGATCTCCCTCCACAAATTTGACATAATTGCTTAAATAACCTCCAAACAAAGTCTCTCCCAAAAGTGAACTCTTCAATGCATATTCAACATTATGAGACTCGTAGATTAGCATTTTATCTGCAAGATCTTCGTTTACTGCAGGAAAAATATAGGGCAGTGATAATATTACAATGTCGCAATTATTCAGGTATTTCTGGATAATTGTCTTGAGATTTGCGTTCGATTTGCAGAATGCCATGGCAATTATATCATCTAAAGAAACGCCCAACAACTTACCTAAAATTTTTTCTGTTATCTTGTGGATCTCTCCCTTAGGTATTCTTATCTCTGAAAATGATTCGTTGATTTTAGTTTCTATAATTTTTTTATGATTTCCAAAACATATGTAATTAACTTTATATTTTGATGAAAGTTGGCTATAGATATTGTAAATCCTAAGCTTTCCTCCATGATCCGGAGGAATTATCGGAAAATCGTTTAGCACAACTATCTTCTTCATCCCAATCTTGTCTCCAAGCTATTTGCCATGCTTTCTGAAATGTGTGTCCAGTCATACTTATCTTGGACCAATTTCCGTCCTCTAGATACCAGTTCATTATATAGTTCTCTATTGTTCAAAAGTTCCATTATTTTCTCGGGAAATTCGGTTATGTCGCATATGATTGCATGATGATAATTGTCTATATCTAATCCTCTTGCACCTAAAGGAGTAGTTATTACGGGCAATCCTGCCTCCATATAATCTAACATTTTTATATTGGTGCCGGAACCGCTTAGCATTGGATTCAAGGCGATGTGAGATGAACTGTAAAGATCGCTTTTTTCCTTATCGCTCACTTGGCCAAGCAAAATGACATTTTGAACATCCTTGAATCTGTGATATGAGTGCGACAGCTCGGATAAATCAAGAGAAAGTTTCTCCTCACCCTTGGTATATGAAAGCCCCTGCAATGCCAGCCCTAACTTTCTCTTGCTATAGTTTGAGCTAACCTCACATTTGAAGCTCAATTTTTGGTTTTGGCGATCTTTCAAAGAAATCGCTACGAGATTGAAGCCTTTGGCTAGATCGAATCTTTCAATATCATTTGTAGTTTCAACTTCTAATCTTTGTGCTTCTGGAGAATAAGTCTTCATCTCAAGAAATTCAGCCTTATTCGAAACAAAAATCTCAAAGACAGGCTCGGACCAGATGGTTGGAACATTATTCCAAAACTCAATACCATAAAATCCAGAGACACATATATCCTCGTGGCAATTAATTGTGTTGAATGAAACTATTGGCTCAAGTGAATCGCTAGCATGGTACAGATAATAATTCGAAGCGCCTCCAGCTATGAGGAAATTGATATTAGGCGTCTGTTTGGCCATAGCGATTACTTTTTCTATGGCTTCGATATTTGGCGGATGATAACTTCCCATGAAAATACAATTTGCTCTTTCATTCAGTATTTTTTTATTTCTTGCGGGACCAATTTGAGAGATCTTGACTCCATTAGGGGAGATTATAATTTTCGATTTATCTATCTTGTATAGCTCTGCCATTTTATCTTTATCTTCATTGGAAACCGAAAAAATGAGGTTGCTCCGTTTTGATAGCGATTTTTCGATGAAATAAACGTATCTGATGAGCGATCTTCCCAATAGAGAACTCGAAAGAGTTTGCTTCATCAGCTCAAATTCCACATTATACGACTCATAAACAACCTTTTTGTCCTTTAATCTTTCAAGAGGAATTGTAAAAAGATAGGGCGAAACAAAAATAATAATATTATCATTTTTTATCTCATCGTTTAAAATTCTTTTGAAACTCCTGCTGAATTTGCTCTCTAGTGAAGTAACTATCGCTGAACACTCAGCTATATGGCCGATTTTATATAATAAATAATGCAAAACGAGGCTTATTCTACCCTTGGACACTCTAATCTCTCGAAAATTTTCGTTGTGCATTATTACTTCGAATCCCTTTTCGATGTTTGGATAAGTGAACGATATCAATGTTATATCATAAAATTTAGATAAATCATTATATATATAATAGAGTCTCTGTTCGCCTCCACTCTTGGGGGGGGTGAACGCCGGATGAAAGCTCAGCGCCAGGAGAGATAGCATAGTTATTTAAAACACCTTATTGTGTATTTAATTGTTATGAGGGCGCTGCATGTCACAATGCGTTATGGTAGGGATCTTTATGGTGGCGCTGAATATTATATGCGTAAGCTCAATGAAGAGTTGCTCAAAAGAGGACTTGAGATCGATCTTTGTACCACGAAAACTAATAAACTGCGGTCATTAATAAAGTCGGGCGTTCTCTGGGATAATACTTTAAACAATGAAACGGTTGACGGCATAAGAGTTTTCAGATGCACTACAAATAATCCTAATAAATATGTTTCAATAATATTTGAAAAGATTATTCAATATCAGTTGGATAGAGAAGAAGCTTCTGCGGATCAGATGATCCGGAATTTGCTCGGATCCCTCTATGATATCAATAATGGCATCTTACTTTCTGGATGGCATTCTGTGGAACGATATAGCTCATTAGAGATGAGATGGACGAAAAAGAATGCTGGAATATTAATAAAAGATAATGATGTAAAAAAAATTTCCTGCAATATAATGAATAGAAAAAAGGTAAATTCATTTTTGAGATTGGTTTCATCAAGCTATGAACAGACAATTGCTTTGCCAAAAGAAAAAGATTGGTCTGCGATAGAGATTGATTTGCCCGACGTTTCTGGAAATATATTTGTCATTTTCGAATCGGAAAGGGTATGGAGACCATTAAAGGATCATAGGGCATTGGGGATTGCGGTTGCGAACGTATATTACAAAACAAATGAAGGTGAAAAGCATATTGATATTGAAAATGATTATAAGAAATTTCTAGTAACTAAACGTCGTTTTCAGGATCATTTAATACCCCTAGTTTCAAATAGACCTGCAATCCTCAGCAATGTTTTTGACTACTTGCGAGGGCCCAATTCACCCGAAATGATCACGTGGATGAGCGAAAATATTAAAAATTATGACATAATCATGGCGCAAATGTTTCCGTTCAACACAATAAAATACTCAATGATGGCAAAAAAGTTTAACAAACCTCTTGTATTGCTCCCTCTTATGCATATAGATGATGAATTTTATCATTGGAGGCATTATTATGATTTTCTTCGAGAGGCAGATACGGTTTTTGCTATTTCTGGCTATTCCAAGATCAATCTTTTTGATAGGATCGGAGCAAATAGCATTTATGTAGGTGCGGGAATTGATAAAAAAATATTTTTAAATGACAAAGTAAATGGAGATAGATTTAAAGAAAAATACGGTTTGGCAGGCAAGAAAATAATATTGACAGTCTCGAGAAAGAGCAAATCGAAGAGATACGACCTCATAATTGATGCAACGGCGAGAATTATTAAGGAATATAAGGATACACACCTCGTCATGATCGGCCCTGATGAAGATAATGCTCCTATCAATCGCGAATATGTTTCCTATCTGGGCAAGGTAGCGGAAAATGATTTAGTAGATGCCTACGATGCTTGTGATATTTTTTGCATGATGTCAGAAAGCGAAAGTTTCGGAATGGTATTTTGCGAAGCCTGGTCCCGAAAAAAACCCGTCATTGGAAATATTTATTGTGGTCCTGTATCAACACTGATAGATGACGGCATAGATGGCTTTTTGTGTGGCAATCTAGATGATATTGTGAAGAGAATCGAATCTTTATTGAATGATCACGATTTATCAGCAAGTATGGGCTTCAGAGGATTTAATAAAGTTATAGAGAATTATACTTGGGATAAAGTAGCTGATAAAGTATTCAAGTGTTATAACGACTTAGCAAACTAAAAAATATAATTTATGTTAATTAATGAACACAAGAAAAAACATCGAAATTTGGCTGACAGGGGATGCTGAATCTGATGAGGCAGGGTTCAACTTGTTAATAAAATATTTAAGATATAAATTCCGATGTATGTCGCCCATTTAGGAATATAACAGTCCTCTGATTCTTTCGATAACACCCAATCTCGGTTCTTTCCATTTTCCCCTTAAAGGATGGACTCCTGTGGTCGCATTGGGGCAATTCCTGCAGATATCCGGCATATTTTGACCATCAATGAGCCCTCTTCTAAATTCATTGAATCGATCTCCAAGCCATATCTCTTTAAGGCTATCGATTCTTAGATCCCCCATTTCATACCGGGGATCTGACGCGCAACAAGCATAAACTCCCCCCTCCTTGGTAATAAATGGCGATTGCCAGGGAGATAGACATTGTTTCGTGGCATATTCAGACATTTCTCTTTTTGAAGCGATATCGCCATGGATTTTTTGGTTTCCTTCTGAAAAGGCCAATAAATAGGGATTTACATCCAGAATGATGCCGTATTTAAGACAATTTTGCTTAATATCGGCCAATGCATTCTGCAATTCCCTTGGATCTAAGCTCTCCGCATCGCCTAATTCAGGATCTGCGGTGCCTAGGCTCTGCAGCATGAGTTTTCTACAACCGAGATCGGATAAGAACTTAGGGAAGTCCACGAGGCTTTGGAGGTTACACTTCATAACCACTGCTGAGACACTTACGATCTCAGGATTTTTAAGAGCTTTTAATAATGCCGCCAATCCTGAAAGAGTATCCTCCAAATCCACTCCTCTAATTCTTTGGTAGATCAAGGGATCGGGCGAATCTAACGACACGTTAATGTTGCCGAGGTTACGAAGGCCCGCGAGTATTTCAATCGTATTATTTTTTAATAAAGTGCCATTGGTGGAGAAGACATATCTAACTCCTGTTTTGTCCAGTTGCTGTAATCGTTGAAGAAACTTAGGATGTATTAGCGGCTCGCCGATACCATGCATTATAACCCATTTGACATTAGGAACAAACTCTAGAATCCTATTCCATAAAAAATCATCCATATGTCCAAAAGCCGAGCTTTCAGAGTCCCTGCCAGGGCACATGAGACATTTCAAGTTACATCGTGTGGTTGTTTCCACATATATATAATCAGGAAACCGTGGGATTTTCATATTTGTTGTCTAGGATTATACTTGCCTAGTTTTGAACGTATTTGTGCGTTGCTTTTCATTGCTATTGCTAATTATGCTAAAATTTTACCCGTACCGCTCAAGGAATCCTCAACCCTGAAGACCTGACATCTTGTTTGTGCAGGAGGAAATCTAATAGATGCTCCAAAATAAATGAGAGACGCGAATAAACTGGAGCAAGCTGATAACTTAGTCTGGTGATGATAATAGCACTGGTCTTGACTTATCATAGCTTTTCCAAAAGCAAATAACAGCAAGGATAGTTGATGATCCGATCGATCTTTAATATTTCAAAACCCAATTGTTCTGCAAGGTTTGTTACTACAGAAATGCCAGTCCAATTCATCAAACCAAGTATCCGGCTTCTATCCTCTTTGTACGCATCCAGACCGTCAAAGAAGTAGGACGGAGCTGATTTAAGATTTAAATTTTCCGCATTGGCAATATCGAAGGCAAAAAGCCCACCCTTATCTAGAACTTTGGATATCTCTTTTAAATAAACTACAAAATCATAAAAATTAAAATGAATAAATACTCCGGTCGAAAAAATCTTGTCAATCTTTTGATTATATACACATGATAAATTGCCATATTCAATCACGGAGCACTCTACATTTAAAAACTCTTTTAACTCATTTTTGGCAAAATTATTAAAACTTTTGGATATATCTAGACACCATATTTTTGAGACCTTAGGAGCAATCCAGTGGGTCAAGAATCCTGTTCCACTTCCCAGATCTATTACTCTATCGCTTCTTTCAAATTTTAGAAAACTGTCGTATATGTCGGCTGTAACTTTCTTATCGGCTCTTATTTTATCGAGTTGCTCTTCAGGATTCTCTCCATATTGATTGCCAATTAGAGCTTTAAGCATGCTATTCATCGAATCGCAATTCCAGTTTATCGAATCATAATTTCTAGGCGCGACTTTGTTCATATCAGATTGCCATTAAGAGTATACGTGCTAGATAGCTCTTGCGGGATTTCTCCATATCCTGATCAAATTTCTCATATCAATTATTCGATGCAGGAGTTTAAAGAGTTGCATAGTGATCCAAGGTCTGAAATAGGTTGCTTTGGATCGCTGAGAGCATGAACGCAATTATATAGTTCGCCGAAGCATGGTCCTCCTGCAAGAGAGCTATAAGGGCATTACGTTATTATCTTTCGGGGGGGATTACGAAGGGCGGAGCGAGAAGACCCCATTCGTCAGGGTGGGGATGAGAGCAAAGCCCTTCTAGTAACTAAAAACTATAAATCTGTTAAAGGTATTATATAATTGCCTAATAACATGTACCGTACTTTGAAGATAAAGCTGGATAGGTCTAATGAACTCATTCAGACAGCGAAGCTTTGGAATGCAGTCTGCCAGGATGTCATAGACTATGGCTTTGCGGCACATGATTACAACAAGACCAGGCTTAACAAAGCTACATACAAA
>JALHSR010000111.1 GCA_022865315.1 Methanotrichaceae archaeon
AAGAATCTATCGAAGGCTCCACGGGGGACTTCTGAGCGAAAGAAAGCCCTCAAGGTGGTTCAGCGAGTCCATGAAAGGATAGGAAATAAGCGATATGAATTTACTCATCAAACTAGCCGGATGCTGGTTAACCGATTTGGTACAATTTGTTTCGAGGATTTGAACATCAAAGGTATGCTACATAAAAATCACAAACTGGCAAAAAGCATCTCGGATGTAGCATGGAAGATGCTGGTGAACATCACCTCCTACACGGCTGAAAGTGCTGGTTCGAAGGTGATACTGGTAGATCCAAGAAATACGTCTAAGATGTGCTCTCGTTGTGGTATCTTGGTTGAAAAATCGTTATCTGATAGAATCCATAGCTGTCCTCAGTGCGGGCTGACAATGGATAGAGATCAGAATGCAGCTATCAATATTCTGAGATTGGGAACACAATCTCTTCGCAAAGGCGATAGAAGCCCTGCCCTTTAGGGCAGGGAGTGTTCACTCAATGCTTATGCGCCTCTTAGCTGTAATTATCTCTTTGGGAAGAGTTACTTCTAGAATCCCATTAGTCAGCTTTGCATTCGCTTCTTCAGCTTTAACTGCTACCGGGAGATTTAATATGCGATCGAATTTTGTGTAGATTCGCTCTCGCTTATGGTACTCCTTTTCTGAGACTTCAGTGTCTGACCGTCTTTCAGCAACAATGTGGAGCTTTCCCTCTACGATATTTATGTCGACATCCTGCTTATCAACACCTGGAAGATCCATAACAAGTATGATAGCTTCTTCAGTCTCCCTTATATCAACTAGAGGCGTTATGATATCACGATCGGTGCTGGTTACCTCCGATTCCTTCATCAGATCCTCGATTCGTTTTTGAATTCTCTGCATCTCCTCTAAATATCTTGATTCCAATTTCGTAAGCCCCCAGTCTTCCATTAATCTGTTCATTCTCCTTTGGAGGCGTCTGAGTTCATCTCCTGGAATTATGCCAGCCATTTTTTCTCACCATTTGAAGATCTCATGCACAATTTATATTAGTTCCGATAGATAGCTCTGCTGAATCTTTATAACCTCAGCAGAATCGCGTGCGGTGGCATATTCCTGTAAAGGCTCTTTGTTTAGCTCTAAGAAGACATAGCCCCAGGTGAACTTGCTAAGAATATTTTTCGCCATTTCTGGGTAGCCAAAAATGAAAAGAGCTGAAGCTAATGCTTCAACGGTGGAAAGCTTGAACGGCTTGCCATAATTGATGGGATTAGCTGCAACCAGGAAAGGCAGGGCTCTTGAATTGAAACGTGTTCTGGCAAAAACATCTTCTGCTCTAGCCCAGCTACAATCCAGGGCAGCTATACAGTGAAAATTCCTATCCTCAGGGGAAAGAGCCTTTTCTGAGAAGGGATTCAGGACCAAACAGCGCCGCAAATTATCGACCCTTTTCGTAAGCCTAGCCAGATTAAAGCGTGCAAGTTTCCGGCCAGAACACTTCTTTGGATCGCACTGTTCAGCATGGAAAATCAAAAGTTCCATTGTGTGAGCTTCTACCGATAATCCTATTAACATTATGTTCATCTCCTCATCAGCATTTAATAGGAGCTTAGTAATGATCGAGGTCTCCAAGGAGTACGACTTCAATGAGGTTGAGGAAAAGTGGGTCAATAGCTGGGACAAGTCTATTTGTGATTTCGATTGGGAATCATGTAAGCCTCAGTATATCATAGATACACCTCCACCTTACCCAACTGGCGATTTTCATATTGGCAACGCACTCAACTGGTGCTATATGGACTTTGTAGCTCGATATAAGCGGATGAACGGCTACAACGTTATGTACCCCCAAGGATGGGATTGTCATGGTCTCCCTACTGAGGTAAAAGTTGAGGAGATTCATAATATTACAAAGAATGAGGTCTCTCGTGAGGAGTTCAGACGGCTTTGTGAAGAAATGACTGAGGCGGCTATAGAACGTTTTCGAAAGTCGATAATTAGGCTTGGCATTTCAATCGATTGGTCAAATGAATATGTTACAATGAGACCAGAATACTATGTCTTGACGCAGCGATCCTTCGTGCAGATGTACAACAAGCATTTGGTCTATCGTGCGGACCATCCAGTAAATTGGTGCCCTCGTTGTGGTACAGCCATTGCTTTTGCCGAAGTTGAATACGATTCTCGTACTACAACTCTCAACTTTGTTCGCTTCGGTTCCGAGGGTGGATCGGTAGAGATTGCTACAACAAGGCCTGAGCTTTTGCCGGCCTGTGTAGCCGTCGCAATCAATCCCGAGGACGAGCGATATAAGAAGTATATTGGCAAGACCCTCAGAGTGCCTCTATTCGACTACTCAGTACCAGTTTTCTCTGATAAAGCTGTAGATCCTAGATTTGGGACTGGAATAGTCATGATCTGCACATTTGGCGATAGACAAGACGTCAGATGGTGGATTGAGCACAATCTTCCGTTGCGCCAGGTCATCAATAGAGATGGCCGAATGACTGAAGTTGCTGGGAGATATAGAGGGATGCGCATAGAGGAGACCAAGAAAGCCGTTATCGAAGACATGAAGGAAAATGGCCTCCTATCAAAGCAAGAGCCTTTGGATCAAAACGTAGGTTTGTGTTGGCGGTGTAAAACACCCATAGAGATTCTCTCCGAAAGGCAATGGTTCGTAAAGATAAATCCAGATGAGATTATTCAGACTTCTGCGGATATAAAGTGGATACCACCCCACATGTATATCAGGCTAAAGAATTGGGCAGAGTCGGTGGAATGGGATTGGTGCATTTCCAGGCAGAGAATATTTGCTACGCCTATTCCCGTATGGTACTGCAATAATTGCAATGAAATTTTGGTCGCCGATGAGAAATGGTTGCCATTGGATCCTACTAGGAAAAGGCCACCTGTGAATTGCAGATGCGGCTCCGATGACTTTACGCCCGAGGAAGATGTCTTGGACACATGGATGGATAGTTCCATTTCTGCATTGGCTGTTTCTGGATGGCTGCAAAGAACCGATCCCAGATACCCGACTCAGCTAAGACCTCAAGGGCATGATATAATTCGTACATGGGCTTTCTATACGATATTGAGGACAAAGGCATTAGTAGATAATAGACCGTGGGATACCGTCCTTATCAACGGCATGGCTCTTGGTGAAGACGGCCACAAGATGTCCAAATCCATGAACAATTTCATCAGACCTGAGGAGGTATACAGGGCTAATGGTGCCGACGCCCTAAGGCAGTGGGCGGCGCTGGCTGGGGCGCCAGGCAATGATGTGATGTTTCAATGGAAAGAGATCACAGCAGCAAGTAGATTTCAGCAAAAACTTTGGTCTATCTTTAGGTTCTCAGCAAATTTGATGGCCAAGGTCGAAGAAAAGCCAGGTCAAGTGGATAGATGGTTGTTAGGAGAGCTAGATAAGTTAGTGGAGATTGTTTCGGCATCATTGGACAATTATCAGTTTGATGAGGCCTTCAAGGCAATTAGGGTATTTACTTGGGAGATTTTGGCGGATAACTATATCGAACTAATAAAGACCAGACTTTATGGTCCCGATTGCTCAGCAAAGCGGGCGGCACAGAATACACTCTTTCATGTTATCGAGATACTGACTAGGTTAATGGCTCCTTTTACGCCATTTATTACAGAGGAAATTTATTTCTCGATGACTAGAAAGAGTGTTCATACGCAGAGCTGGCCTCTGTGTTTGGGACGTGAAGTGGATCCAGCTGGTTTACAGATTAAGGAGATCGCTGCTGCCATTAGGCATTATAAAGCTGAAAAAGGTATAGCACTCAATGCCAGCCTCCCTGGAATAGTCATATACTCTGAATTGAATCTTGAAACAACCGATCTTCAAGGCGCTGCTAATTCATCAATAGAGATAAGGAAAGGCAGGCCGGAACTAGAGATAAGTCCGGTTGAAGTTAAACCGCTTATGAAATTTTTAGGTCCCAGATTCAAGGACAAGAGCAGCAATATAATGAGCGCTTTAAATAGAATGAATCCTGCTGAATTGGCCAAACAGAAAGCTGCAGGTGCTATAAAAGTGAATTTGGAAGGTAATTTACTGGAAATTGATCCTGATTCCGTGGAGATAATCACTGAAACCCTATTCGCAGGTGAAGCAGTTAATGTTTTGAGGGTGGGCGAAGTTAGCGTGCTTATAAGAAAATGATCGAGATCGAAGTAAAGGCAAAGGCCGGATCTGATATGCTTGCGAAGATCAAGGCTACAGGAGCGGTTTTCTTGGCAACTGAGACTCATCGTGACGTTTATTTTTCTTCTCCTCTTCGGGACTTCAAAAAGACTGATGAAGCTTTGCGCATTAGGATTAAAGAAGCAGGAGCATGGCTGACTTATAAAGGTCCTAAGCTCGATTTAAAGACGAAATCAAGAAAGGAAATTGCCGTCAAAATCGAAGATCCTGTAGCGATGGAGCAGCTTCTTATATCACTTGGTTTCTTACCCTACGCTGAAGTTAAGAAAAAACGCACTAAATATGCTTTGGATGAGCTCGTCTTCTCTCTAGATGAGGTAGAGGGTCTTGGCGCATTTCTCGAAGTGGAGACTTCTGGGGAGAATGATTGGATGCTTCGAAGAGAAAAGGTGCTTCGAATTCTCGACCATTTCGGATTAGAGTCCATCCGCAAGTCTTACCTTGAACTGCTAGATGAACAAACTTAAAATTAAAATTTTGGGTCTTTAAAGGCTATAAAATTCTGACCATGAATAAGGATGTTTTTTGGAGTAAAGTGCCAATGCTGGCCATGCTTTCATTTCTAGTAGTAGTGCAAATCTTAGCTATAGTTTTCATGCCATCAATTATTGCAACAGACGAGCGGCTATTCGAAGACCCGGAATCGACAACAAATCCAATATCGTATGTTCTCTTGATCTTAGGATTCACATTGTTTCTTCTCATGGCCATTAAGCTAAAAAAAAGATGGATATTAACAGTATTTATTCTGGCTTCGGTGGCGGCTAGCATATTCTATATCTTAAGCGCATTCTTATCGCCATTTATATCAATACTGTTGACGTCCGCTATGCTATTATTATTGCATTTATATCCTGAATGGTACATCATAGATATTGTAGGCATTTTCATTTGTGCTGGAATTAGCACTATTTTCGGAGTGAGTATGACGACCTTGCCAGTGATACTACTATTGATAATCCTGGCAGTTTATGATGCAATCTCTGTTTACAAGACCCGGCATATGGTCACGTTGGCGGAAGGAGTCTTGAATGTCAAGGCGCCACTGCTATTTGTAGTGCCAAAGAATCGCGATTATAGCTTTCGAATGGATCAGATCAGTATCTCTGGCAGTCAAGAGAAACCACGTGAAGCTTTTTTCCTCGGTCTCGGAGATGCCATTATTCCAACAATCTTAGTGATATCAGCAAATTGGTCCCTTTCTGCACCTAGTCAACAGAGTCTAGGAATGACCCTACCCGCCTTTGGTGCTATGCTCGGAACATATTTAGGATTCTTGGCTTTGATGATAATTTCTCACGAAAAACCCCAGGCTGGTTTGCCTTTTCTTAATTCTGGGGCTTTGCTAGGATTTTTTGTGGCGTGTGCTTTGGCAGGAATAAAGCCATTCTGATAAAATCAGTTATCTGTAACTGTGCATTTCAATATAATGCGATCTTTGAAAGGCCGTGAGCAGTGAGGTAATAATTTGTTTTTTAAAGCTTAAGCTTATCATAGGGAAATCACAGGTTCATTTTATTTACCGACACCTTTTTTTCTTGATCCGATCAAATGATTCTAGAGGGATAATAATGGTGGATGAGGATCAGGCAGTTCTCGATCGCTTCGTTCCCTTCTGTCCCAAATGTGGCACAGAATGTGAGCCTAAGGAGCTGCGGCGAGCTTTGGATTCAGACAAATGGAAGAAGCTAGTGATCGAGACGATATATTATTGCAAAAAATGCGATAACTATTGGGGTGACGGATTAATCGTCAAAGGCTATAAATGATCTATCTTTATTACAGCGACAGTTTCCTGGGTTACGATTTTGGCCCAGAGCATCCGCTAAAGCCAGTGCGTATGATGTTGGCTTACAAGCTCATAGAAGAATCAGGGCTTTTGGATGGTTTGAAGACTCTGTGGCTGGAACCCAGTCCAGCTAGCGAGATGGATTTGAACCTGGTTCATACACTGGAATATATAGAATCCGTCAAATCCGAGATCCCAGACCCTGCATTCGGCTTGGGAACTCAAGATACTCCAGTTTTTAAAGGCATTTATGAGGCATCTTGTCTCCTTGCGGGAGGAAGCATTGATGGAGCCAGGAAAATTGCTGAAGAGGACTGCCAAGTCTTCAATCTAGGAGGCGGGCTACATCATGCAATGCCAACGTTAGCATCGGGGTTTTGCGTCTTTAATGATTGTGCATTAGCCATCTGTGTTCTCAAGAAAAAATTTGATCGAGTGCTTTATATTGATATCGATGGCCACCATGGCGATGGTGTGCAGAACATATTCTATGATGATCCAACTGTTCTTACCTTATCTCTTCACGAATCAGGCAAATATCTATTTCCTGGCACTGGATTTGTGGATGAAGTGGGTGTCGGGCTCGGTCGAGGATATTCAGTAAACCTTCCAATGCCTATGTATTCCGGAAACGAAGCGTACATAATGGCTTTCGATGAGATTGTGCCTTCAATTTTCGAGTGGTTTAAACCTCAAGTTGTGGTCGGCCAATTAGGCATTGATACCCATTACTCTGATCCGCTCACAAGCCTTAATGTCACTATGGAAGGTTATGCATATCTAGTGAAGAAAATTATCGATTTAACAAATAAATACTCGAAAGGCAGGCTATTAGCGTTAGGCGGTGGCGGATACAGTTTGGAGGTTGTTCCATTGGCATGGACCAGTGTGCTACAGCTGATGAGAAATGAACCTCTGCCACAGTACTTTTCACCATATTGGGTAGAGATGTTTATAAATATCGTGGGTGGCGAACCTCTTTATCTGCCAGATATCGAGATTAAGATAGGAAAAGAAACCAAGAAACGAATAAACGTTGAACTTGCCGAGACTTTAGGTATGCTTAAGGATAAGCTCTCCAATATTCATGGAATATTTTAATATAATCTAAGTATTTAGTCAATAAGGAAAAGCGGATTTTAAATTTATCGCTGTTAATATTCTGTCTTATTAAAACTTATTTTAGCCTCATAAGCACCTTCATAATCTTCTAATTCGAACCCCAATTTCCTTAGAATGTTTAATGCAGGCTGATTTGACTTGAGAACTTCTGCCGTAAAACCCAAAAGTCCGCTCCTCTTGGCAAGGTAAGTTAGATAAGCATGCAACTCTGTTCCTACTCCTTGATTCTGGTAATCATCTCTGACAACTAATGCCAGCTCAGCAGTATGGGTTTTTTCGTCAATGCTATACTGACCCAGACCTATGACAATATCCCGCTCATCAATTTTTACCAAAGATAGAATTATCATATTTCTTGAATAATCCACTACTACAAACTCCTGCAGCCTTTGGTGAGGCATATCTTTCCTTGAAGAGGCGAATCGCAGATACATGCTCTGGTCTGAAAGGGAATAGAAGAAATCCTTGAGTAAAGGTTCGTCACTTATCTTGACTGGCCGGAGAAAGAGACGCAATCCGGTCCTAGTAGTCCTATACGTTTCCAAGGCCTCAGGATATTTGCCTCTTTCTCCAGTTATGAATGCCTGGTCTTTATAGATCAAGCGGAGGCTTCTTGCTTCCTCAAGTAGCCAAGGCCTAAAGCTTGGATGGGCTATCGCTATCAGTTCCATGGTTCTCTCGCGAATACTTTTGCCGTGAAGGTAGGCCACTCCATACTCTGTTACAACATATCGAAGGTCAGACCTGCAAAGGGTTACACCTGAACCAGGGCTGAGCCTTGGGACAATCCTAGAAAATTTTCCATCCCAAGATGTTGAGGAAAGGGCCAAGATTGTCCGGCCTTGAGGCGCAAGTAATGCGCCGCGCATGAAATCAGTCTGGCCGCCAATTCCGCTATAGAACATGCCGCCTAGAGACTCAGCTGTCGCTTGGCCGGTTAAATCAATCTCTAGGGCGCTATTTATTGCTGTCATACCCTTCTGTCGCGAGATTATTAGAGGATTATTTGTATAATCGATGCTTCTAAACTCCACTGAGGGATTTCTATCCAAAAAATCGTAAGTCTCCTTTTTGCCCATGCAGAAAGAGGCGACGGACTTTCCATTATCTAAGCTCTTACGGCTATTATCAATGACTCCCAGATTCATAAGCTCTGCTACACCATCACTGAAAAGCTCGCTGTGTAAGCCTAGATGGTGCTTGTCTTTTAGGTTGCTGATTATAGCATTGGGCACGCTCCCATAGCCTACTTGTAGGGTAGCACCATCTTCGACGATGCGCGCTACATGAAAGCCTAATTCTTGTGCTTTCTCATGAGAGATCGTGTCTTCATATTCCAGCAAGGGCTCGTCATGTGGAACAATAAAATCAAAGTTTTTCATTTCTAGTATTCCATCTCCATAGGTAAATGGCATGTAGGAGTTGACCTGAGCTATTTTCAGCGATGCGCTCTCGACGGCTGATTGGACGATGTCTACACTAATTCCTAAGCTAACGTTGCCCTCACTGTCAGGAAGTGATGTATTGACCAATGCGACATCGAGAGATATCATTCCGCGGCGAAAGAGGTCGGGTACTGTAGAGAGTGATATAGGCGTATAGTCTGCCTGACCGCGATTGACTGCTCTTCGGGTGCCTTCCCCGACAAAGAAGGAGTTCAATCTGAAGTTATCTGAGAACTTCTCATCTGTGTAGGGTGTTATTCCTAAATTCCATACTTGTATGAGTTCAGCATCGAAAAGGGATCTGGGGTTCGCCTTGATATAATCCACTAAAGATTTTACTAAATATTGTGGTTCACCACAGGCTGTGCCAATAAATATCTTATTTCCAGGATGAATACGACTAAATATCTCATCAAAAGTTGCGAATTTTTCTGGCCATAGGCTCTTAAGATAATCCCAATCAGTATTCTTTATTCTGGTCATTTCTTCCGGTTCTCGCGCTATTCGATGAAGAGATATTGAATTAACTTGATCTTTTTAGCCATTAAAGCTCTCGGAATAAATTTTCAGAATTAATGATTAACTTTTTCTCGGCATATACTAAGACATTTTTTTTCGAATGGCGCCATAATCTTAACCGATATCGTCCTATAAAACTGGGAGAAAGATTATATCCTGCATACATTTTCTTTAATGAAAGAATGAATTACCTGCGTGAAGGTGCTATTTCCTTCGAAGCACAAAATGTATTCTACAATCCCACGATGAAACTTAATAGGGATATCTGCGTGGCTTCTGTAAAGAGTCTAGGGATCTATGACTACTTAGATGCCCTATCTGCAAGCGGTATTCGCGGATTAAGGGTTGCCAAGGAGGTTGGAATTGAAAAAGTCGTCCTCAATGACATCAGCCCTCAGGCGTATCAGTGTATTAAGCGGAATATTGTCTTGAATGGCTTGACTAACTGCCTGGCAATTTGCTGTAATGCCAATGCTCTGATGCATAAGAGACATTTTCAGGCGGTAGATCTAGATCCATTTGGCTCGCCATCGCCATTCATAGCAGCAGCAGCTAGATCAGCTCTCGCTTATCTCATGATTACAGCTACTGATACAGCTCCGCTTTGTGGGGCCCATTTTAATAGCGGTAGAAGGAAGTATCTGGCAAACCCTGTAAAGACTGATTACCATAAAGAGATGGGTGCCCGTATTCTTCTTGGATTAACGGCGAGAGAGCTGGCCCGACAAGATAAGGCTATGTTTCCCTTGCTCACATATGCCGTGGAACACTATGTTCGGATATGTTTGGGAATCAAACGAAGTGCCAAGCTAGCTGATGAAAGCTTGGATAAATTAGGTTATGTAGAACATTGCCGTGTTTGCGGATCCTTCAATATTTTGAAAGAGACTAGTCCAAAGGGTAAGTGTATTGGGTGCAGTAGTGCTACAGTTTTAGCCGGGCCGCTTTGGCTTGGCAATATTCAAGAAAGAGACTTTATAAATCAGTGCTTAAAGCATCTTAAAGGAATGGAAAGGGCCACGAGACTTCTAGAGACTTGTGCCTCTGAAGATGAGGTTCCTTTTTATTACGATCATCATAGTATTTGTGATAGATTGGGGCTAACACCTTCCAAGATCGATCGCGTCATGGATTTATTGCGCGAAAGCGGCTGGAAGGTTACACGTACTCACTTTGCTGGACTAGGTATCAAGACCGATGCAGCTATTAATGATGTGGAAGCTGCTATTAAGGCAGCATCATTAAATCACAATTCCTAAGAATTTATTCTCTTGGCAACCTAAAACTTAATAAAGGAGAAGATCCTTAATTATTCTAGCTGCAATGTGATTTTTTCATTGCAGATAGAGCGGCACGAGGTGACGTTTATTACCCCCTTCATTGCTACTCCCTTTCGCATCTCGTGCCATCCCTTCAACATATTTTGTTTACCAGTAAGGATCTATCATTTTTGGATCATCCAATTTCAAAGGCGCGATCACTTATCGGTCACTTGGCCAATATCTAGGAGCTCATTGCATACAGAAGAAGTAAAATACACATCTATTCGAGATGTAAATTTGGTATCATGCAGATAGTATGGTATAACATCGTCGACCTTCCAATTTTATTATTTTTATATAGTTTCCTAGTTATTTATTTGACCCTCAGAAGAACGAATTGTACCTGATACGGAGTTCGGATTTGGCATATTAGTCTAGTCATCCATTATTATTAATTATTGTTTTTATTAAGGCTCAAAATTGTAAAATAATTGTTTTACTCAGGCACAGTCATGAAGATTGCACTTGTCGGCGGAACAGGTGATATGGGAATGGGGTTTGCTCCTCGCTGGGCCAAAAACCATGAAATCATTATAGGATCTCGCAATCTTGAAAAAGCAGAGAAAAGTGCGACAGAAGTCTTGCATATTTTGGGCGATATTGGTAATGTTTGGGGGACTGATAACGCAGGGGCTATAGAGAATGGGAATGTAGTTGTGCTATGCGTGCCCTATGAGCACCTGTCCGCCGTAACATATGACTTAAAGAACTCTTATTCCGATCAAATTCTGATTTCTCCTATTGTGCCAATGATTTTCAATGGTAGATACTTCGAGTTTACTCCACCTAAGAAGGGTTGCGCTGCATTACAGGCTAGGTCGTTACTTCCTAGGGGTACAAACATAATCTCAGCCTTTCATACAGTCCCAGCCGCTGCGCTAAAAAGGATAAACAAGGAGCTACACGGGGATGTGTTGATCTGTGGAGACGATAAAGGAGCAAAGGATGTTGTAATGTCGTTAGCAAAAGAGATAGAGAATCTTCGGCCTTTAGATGCGGGGCCACTTAGCGTATCAGGTCAACTTGAAAATCTGACTCCTATGCTATTGAATGTAGCAAGAAAGAATAGCCTCAAAGAAGCGGGCATAAAGGTAATTGAGGAGAGTTAAATCGATTTTATGGCATCATCTCATCTCAGAAAGTGAATTGGTCAATGGATGAGGTACTCAATATCTTATACCCCAATTGTCAAATTACCAAGAAACTCCGAAGGATTGATGAGGCCTAATCTTTGCCATATTAAATAGATGCCAAGGAAAGTTCCTGCCATTGCACCTAAATTTGCAAGGGCTGCTACTAATATGACTTTAAAGAATCTATTTTTCATCATTTCGTCAAAGCTATCAGCCTGGGCTAGCTTTCTAAGGTCGGATACTGTTGGCTTTCGCTGCTTAGCTTCCATCATACCTGCAAACCAGCCCGCAGCCAGCAGCGGATGCAGTGTTGTCATCCACGCTACGGCTAGTGCTGTTAATGCCGACATTGGATGGCCTCTTGCTAAGACAACCCCCAGGGCGCTAAGACCACCAGTTACTACAAACCAAATACCCAATGCAGGTAGGATTTTATCGCTAGTTTGGCTATTGACGAGGAGTAGGCCAAATGTAACTAGAATCACAACCATGACTAATGCACCGAAGACCTTGGTAAATGATATCCGGCTCTTGGGTGCCATCTTTAGCTCATCTATTGCCGGGATTCGATCTGGATGGGCTAAGTGCCCCTCAATACCCCTTTTATGCCCAGCCCCCACCACTGCCAAAACGCGACCTTCCCTGCCAAGCTGTACTAGATTGCGAGCGATGTAGGCGTCTCGTTCATCTACAAGTACATTGGCAGCTGAAGGTGATATCTTGCGGAATTCGGAGATCATCTGTGAAACAATATCGTCTTGAGTTATGTTGTCGATATCTATTTTCTCACCACCCCAGCCCAAAGCAACTGGAATAAGGGAGGAAACAAGCCTCACCTTGTCGATAATGCCCATGGCAGACCAGAATCTTTGGATCGTAACGCCTATATCTCGGTCCACCAAAGCAACCCTAGCTCCTGCATATTGCGCAGCTTCTATAGCGGCCAGCATTTCTGCGCCAGGCTTTACGCCCATTTCTTGTCCAATCTTTTTCTGGATATAAGCCAGGAATCCTTGAACCAAGACGTAGTACAATTTGCCCCCGCTCAAAACTTCACTAATCTTGAGATCCTGCTCTTCTTCTTGGCCGGTAAGAGCTTTGAATCTGGCTGGGCAGAGCTCAACAGCAACTATGTCCGGTCTCATTTCATTAACGGCTCTTTTTACCTCAAGAACGCTCTTCTCCGAAACATGGGCCGTTCCTATGATCACAATTTCATGAGACGGCATCTGTCCATCAACTAATCTCTCTCCACCGGTATAGGTGTAGCACAGGTGCGCACAATTATTTTGGATCTCTTCACCATGTGGTTCCAAATCAACTACCTCTCAAAAAGAGCTTCGGCTGGAGCAGAGTTCTATTGCTCTAACCAAATCTTCACGTGAGACGATGCCCACCAACTCTTCATTCTGTAAAACGGGAAGTCTATGAATTCCTTTTTCACTCATAATTTTCATTGCAATTGAGGCTTCCTCATCAGGTCCAATTACAAATAGATTTCTAGTCATAACCTGTCCCACATTTGTAGTATCTTTCTGAGAGTCAGGGACTCTTTGAAGATCGGTTATGGTAACTATACCCTTTAGACTTCCATTTTCCAATACTGGATAGCCTCGATGCTTTTCCTGAAACATTAACTCCATCAATTGTCTAAGTGTTAAATCTGGAGTTATTGTTTTTACATTAACGGACATAATGTTCTTTACTTTTATACCTTCAAGGCTTATGTCGATAGTGGTAGCCTTCTCCTCCTCCGAAGCGCCTATATATATAAAAAATGCTATAAAAAGCATGATGAAATTGAAGGAAAATAGCCCCAATATGCCGAGAAATACAGCAAACATTTTTCCAACATTTGCCGCTCTTCTAGTAGCCGATACGTATGGCATGCGGGTGGCAAACCACGCTCTAAGGACACGTCCCCCATCCATTGGAAATGCTGGGATAAGGTTGAAGATCATTAGGATTATGTTAATGACCCCGAGTGTCCAGAGCAATATGGGAATCGGATGCAAAGGATTGGATGATACTGCAAGATAGAGGAGAATTGAAAAAAAACCTAGAGCGCCGCTCACCAGTGGCCCTACTAGAGCCATCTTAAGCTCCTTTCTAGGATCTCTTGGGATCTCCTCCATGGAGGCCACACCTCCAAAGAAGTACAGCGTAATACTTTTGATCCCTATCCCGTAAGATTTCGCGATATAAGAATGGCCTAACTCGTGAACCGCTACGCAAACGAATAGAAGAATAGCAAAAAGGAAAGAATAAGCCCAGCGGATTGTCACAGGTTCGACAGCACCAAATCCATAAGCTCTGCCTAATATAGGTTCACTTACTGATGAAAATGCCCATGCCACATAAAGTACTACTACTAGAAACGACCAGTGGAGCCTAACTGGGATACCCATTATCTTTCCGAGCTGGAGAGAAACATCCATAATATTACATCATGACAAGCATTAATAGATCTTTTGACAATTTCTAATGGAATCTATGACCGTACTTCTAGTCAAATTTGCATGTTATTTAAAGAGTTAATATGAGCGGGTAGGAGAGTGGGTTCAGTGTGGATTTCAAAAACTAGGATTACCCGCTCTACAAAACTTAGAGGAGTTCAGGATATAAATCTTTCCCCACATCGAAGTTCTATGATCAAAATAATAAGGCGCCAAGCTGCAAGAAGCTCTTATGCCAATTGCCGGATAAATTGATAAATTCATGAATTGACACTATCCTAGCTGACATTTATGTTGCTTTGACTGACGATATTTTCTCAAACATTTTGACAAGATACTTGATTTTAGCGCTGTGCTCAGATATGCAGGTCATGGTATAGGCATCTTTCAAACTTTCTCCTTGGGAGAATACGCCATGCCCTCGGGCTATGCATGACTTGTGATTCAGCAAAGCCAAAGATACATTTTCTGCAAGTTTCTCAGTGCCGAAAATGCCATAAACAATGGGGATCTCTCCCAGGAAATGCATTCCTTCGCTGTCCACCGGGTTTATGGACCCCTCTTCCAGGAGCGAAAGAGCAATGGAGTATGGAGGATGTGTATGGATTACGGCTTTGGCATTTGTCCTCAAATAAATTGCACGGTGGACGCAGGTTTCAGTGCTAGCAAGAGCGTCCTTAAGACAAGTTTGAGTAAGATCCACATCCACAATTTGCCGTTCGTCTATCTGATCCAGCATAGATCCTGTCTCTGTGATTAGAATCAAATCTCCGGATCGGATGCTCATGTTACCAAAGCGTGAAGTGGTCAATCCAGCATCAACCAATTTTTTTCCAAGAATTGCCATCTCTCTCCATATCTCGATGGTCATGCCGGTCAAGTCCTCGGGTCAAGGTAAAAAGGGATTATCTTGGATTCCACCTCACCAAATCTTCCTTGCAGATCGATTTGTATTTTGTAATCCCCGGGTTTCCAATAGCTCGTTTCCCACCGTGCTGAATAGATATCGTTTTCGTCAAAGTCGTCCATTGGTATCTCAAGGCTCCTATCGGGACCGATAATCTCAGATTTTATTGATTCAATGTCTCCTGTTGCACTAGCTTCAATCATCACAGGTTCGCCGACTGTGGCTTTCAACTTGTTGAGTTGTACAGATTCGAGGGAAGGTCTTGCCAACTTATTTGATTTTTTCTTCAAACTCTCGAGGGCTGCTGTGAGGTTCAAGGCTCCATAACCATAGGTATTATCAGCCCCTTTCTCGCCTAGATCATCAGTAGTTCTAAGTAATATCCTTTTGATATCGAAAGGTTCCAGGTTCGGGTTAGCTTGCAACAACAAAGCCGAGGCTCCGGCAACAAGTGGAACAGCCATAGAAGTCCCGCTCATAGAGCTATATCCATTTCCAGAGTTTGCTAGTGCGGAAACAACATCCACTCCCAAAGTAACCAAGTCAGGTTTGATATCACCATTCTGTGTTGGTCCGCGAGAAGAACGCTCGTAAATCAATCCATCCTCATCTATAGCACCCACTGTCATCACTTTTTCCGCATCACCTGGAATGACTATAGAGCCCGATGCGGGTCCCGAGTTGCCCGCTGCCACACACATGACCAAACCTTGATCTACTATTTTGTTGCTGGCTTCATCTAGCAAAGATGTACTTTCAGAAGGGCTTTCGCCTCCTACACTAAAGGATATTACTTTTATGCCATATTGATCTTTATTCTCCACGCACCAATCTAAAGCTTTGAGAGCGTCTGAAAGATAACATGCTCCATCCCGATCCATTACTTTTATGGCTATCAGTTTTGCTCCAGGAGCTACCCCTCTCATCTCTCCGTCACCTACAATTAGAGATGCACAATGTGTTCCATGTCCATTGTCATCGTATGGCGTGGTCTGGTTGTTTACGAAGTCCTTGAACACTAGGATCTTAGATTTTAGCGATTCATGGTTGGCATCTACCCCCGTATCTATCAATGCCACAGTAATATTATCTCCTTCAGTTCCTTGATCCATCCGAGGGTCGTCAATAATTTGTGAACGAAAGGGCATATCTCCAGGCTCGGCAAGCACTTTAAGTTTCTTATCTTCATAAATGCCTTTCACCCCTTTCAATTTGGAGAGTTCGGTCAGTTTGTTGCCAGGTATTGTTAAAGAGCTTCCCGGCAAGATCCCAAAGTTGTTTTGCTCAGTGCTGAAGTTGCCAAGGCTGCCGTCATGAAGAACTATCACTTTCAGATCCTTGGAACCGGGCTTCTCCAAGCTGTCCTCAATATTATTGGCGTTCATATCTTTAGGATCTAAAATGGTCAACGTTGCATTATTTTCATGCGCTGCGTTTCCAGCTTTATCGATGGCAACAACATTAACTCGATATTTACCTGGGGGCAGATTAGAGTTGCAGTATCCGATATATTTATTATCTCTATTCAGATCTAACATCAGATTCATCCTGTTGCCAACCTCAGCATAGACAATCTCGATGCCATTAGAATCATAAACAAAGGCATTGATCTCGCTTCTCGGTTCGCCACTCTTCAGCATAGAGGGCGAGACTTTTACATCAGAGATTCTTGGTGTTATATTATCATCAGAGCTTGATTTGAAGTAAGAACCGTATTCCTTGAGAAACCATTTAGTGGCTTTGTCCTCCATCTGGCCTTCTGAATTAACAGCACAGCTAAATAGACCTGCAAAAAAAATTAATGATAAAATAGTGTTGGAGTTCACATTTACTCCAGATTATATTATCCAGAGTTCTTATATTTGCTGGTAGGACCAAGTACCTCAATCTTGAGGACATTATGGAAGGTCTTTGATGCTTCGGGAGTTGATGTCATAATGCTTACTGAATAATTTCCAGAGGCCACATTGGCATTCCAAATTCCTGAAAATACATCTTCTTTAACGCGTTTCATATTGACTTTGCTCACAAGATTGCCTGAGGGGCTGAAAATGCTTGCAGCACATTGAAACGAGTCCTGATTTTCTGTCGCATTGGAGGGCGTTCGTGCCGAGGAGCCAATACGCACAACACCCGCATTACCATTTGGTTTAGTGATATCAGCAAATCCATGTGGAGATCCGAATCCGCAAGTAGCGCAACCCTTGATCGTTAGAATAGATTCATTATTAGTTTCTTTTTTTCCAGTTTGGTTAGTTTCGCCGAAAATGGCAGTTATTCTAACAACATCCCCCATCTTGGCAGGATTAGGTTCGGCGCTTATATTTTCCAAGTCTATTTCTAGCTTTGGTTGATAGTCGATCCAGTCTTGGTAAGAATAGAGCCTAGCATCATATCCCAGAAGACTTAGGACGAACCATGGCATTGATGCCTTTATGCCGGTATTTGTGTATATTACCACAGGTTTGTCCTTGCTGAGTCCGGAGAAGATCTCTCTTAGCTTATAATCTTCTTTTATTCTACCATTATTGAGTATGCTATCATAAGGTATATTGATAGCTCCAGGTATGCTGCCAGCGGCGAATTCTTCTGATGTTCTAGCATCTAGAACCTGGGCTTGGCCAGATTTGACGTATTCATACGTGGACAATAATTCTGGCCTAAGCTTTGGCGTGTAATTCTTTGCTTGCAAGATTTTGGGTTCCACAGCTGTAGAATTATTTGCTGCTATCCAATCATTTATGCCGCCATCTAGCAGTTTGATATTTTCGTGGCCTAAATATTTCATCAGCCAATATACATAAGTTGAGGCTGAAGGCCCCCCGCCGCAAGGTTGGCATTCGCCGTAAATAAGCAAAGAATCATCCTGTGATATTCCAGCTGCCACAAGAATTTTTGCCATCTCGGATGCGGATTTTAGCTGCCAGTCATCCTCAATAAACATAGTATAAGGAATGCTAACAGCCCCGGGTATGTACTCAGTTGCATTCGGACTTATATCGATGATAATATCTGATTGCTTTATGCCCGAAATTGGCACAAGAATGCGGCTGAAGTTCTCATTATTCCTGTCCTCACTTAGCCCTTTTGTCGACAGGTCATTAAGTCGATTCATCTGCGGAGGTGAGAGACTAGGTGGTACTTCTTCTGTGGAGACTCCTGTCAAAAAATTGGCAGCCGTTTTTGGCCAATCCTCTGCACCCTTACAGGCCTGACACTGGGCATTGATAGTCGGGGCAAGGATCGAGACTATCACAAATATTGAAATCGCAATACAAAACCTTCGGCTAAATCTTTTCATAATCTTCCCTTATCTGGTCGGATTATTTATACCGATTTTTAAGTCGCATTTCCTTTTGGCTTTTGGTTATCTAGCCAGTCTTTGAAGGAATAAAGCTTGGCATCATAGCCCAGAAGCTCCAAGGCAAACCAGACAACTGAAGCTTTAATTCCAGTACCAGTATAGACTACAACGGGGTAATCTTTGCTCAGCCCAGTGAAGATACCGGCAAGCTCTTTCTCGTCCTTTAGCCTTCCGTTACGAATAACGCTATCGGAAGGTATATTCAATGCACCAGGTATGCTACTAATAGCATACTCTACTGATGTCCTCGCATCGACTATGTGGGATTGGCTCGATTGCAGATAAGCGTACGTGGCCGAAAATTCTGGATTGAACTCAGGTGTGTAATTCCTTTTAGGCTTCTTCAAGATCTCAGTAGTAATGGATTTGCCAGCTGTTTTCCAATCGTCCAATGTCCCATCTAGCAAGCGCACCTTATCATGTCCCAGTGATTTCATCACCCAATAAGCATATGTAGCCGGGGCTGGTCCTCCTCCACAGGGCAAGCATTCTCCATAAATTATAACCGAATCATCCTGAGATATACCCGCATTCCCCAGAATCTTTGAAATCTCTGCTACAGACTTTGAAACGCTAGCATTATCTATAAACTCCTCATAGGAAATTGCGATTGAATTCTTGATGTGTTCCGTGGCATTCTCACTAATATCGATAAAGATATCTGAGTCAGATACATCGGATATTGGAATTAATATCTTTTTTGCATTTTCGGTTCTAATTACAGAGGATGAATTCTGAAACGATCTTATGCTTGGCATATTTGGCAATGGACTCTGTATCTGGGATGTACTAATCTCATCCCGGAATCCAGAAACAGGTTCATTCCACACCCCTAGCCTGGATTTTTGAGGCATATTTAGATTCGTTGAATCGGCTACCTGATCTGTAGTTGCGTTTTTCTGATCTTCTCCTCTTAGCCAAGTTATTGCTGAAGATTCAGCATCTTTGCAGCTTTCGCATCCGTATTCTCCCGCATTAGTAATTATTACAAGTATTGTAAGAACCAGTAACAAAGCAAATGGGGCCCGACTTACTATTCCATATCTAATAGCTGTCATGAAATTCTCCTGATAATCTCGCTTTGTTCTTGAATCATCGTGAAATCACCTCAATATCTCCTAAGGTTTCTTTGAGTTCGTATCCTCTTCGGTCTTTAATTATAAGAATAATTTTATAAACACCAGCATCCATCAAGGCGGTTGATAAAGCACCTTGGTATGCGTCTCCTGAAGGAACCATTCGAGCATAAGCTTTTGCCTGCTCCCCACTGGATGTAAAAGCTCGTACATTGACCTGGGACAGCTCATATTTGCCCTGAATTCTAGCTTTAATAGCTATATTATCCCCTGCTCTTACGCTGAGGGGCAAAGGCGAAGCATCAAGAATTCGTATCTGTCGGACTTGATTGCCAATAATGGGATACTTATCTTCGGTACTGCTATCAATGTTATAAGGCGTATCTCCAAAATTATCTTTCCCAAGCTGGTCTTGGTTTGGTCCACTCATCTTATCATCTCCAACGTAATCACTCCACAAGTTGCCACCAATGGGATATTGTGCATACCAAGAATTTTCTCCATGATACTCGGCCTGAACGATATTTTCGGAAAGATTGTTTCCGTGGATTTGGTTTCCACTCGATTCGATATACAGACCAGTTTGGCTTTCGGAGATAGAGTTATTAATTATAATATTATGATCAGATTTTCCCTGAATTTGCAGGCCATACCGACCGTTGCCTAGGATATTATTTTCAACTATTGTATTACGGCCTGAGTCCATCAGAGTTATTCCAGCAACAATATTATCTTCTATAGTATTATTTAGAAGCATATTATCACGGCAGTTGAAACGCATATCAATACCCGAGTTAGTATTCCTGGACATGATATTGCTCTCGATAATATTGCCAGAACAATCTGTGAACATATATAGGCCATACATATTTGCTTCTAATGTATTATTTTTAATTGTATTATTATTGCAAGAAGGGAAGAGATTTATGCCGTAAGCACCATTGCCATACGCTTTGTTGCCAGAGATCAAATTCTGGTTCGAATTGGTTAAGTATATGCCATACCAGCCCTCTCCCTCGATCCCATTGAAACTGGCATTATTATTGGAAACAGTGTTCCTATCAGAAAACTTTAGCATGATGCCAGGTTGTTTACAAAAAACGATACTATTGTTATCAATAGTGCAATCATGGGCGTTTTCCAAGTTTATCCCATAGAAACCTTCCCTTATTATGAATCCGGAAAATTTTACTCCATCCGTGAGGATGCGCACACAAGCATCTTTTTCATTTCCTCTTATGATAGCGCCAATCCCAATAATATTCAGGTTCTTCTTTATCTCTATCTTATCATACGATCCAGGAGCCACTAGCAGAGTATCCCCCGGTGAGGCTTTATCTATGGCTGTCTGGAGATTGGAGTCGACATATTCAGTAGCTGCGCTTGCCAAAGAGATTGAAAAAATTAGATTAAAGAGCAAATATGCCAAATAAGCCAAAGTTCTCACTTAAAGCCACCCGCCTTGAAGAGAATTGATGGGTTTATAAAATTAACGTATTCATTCAAGCTGATGGATATTGAATAAGCATTATTAGGCTCATATATATTACATATTTTCCTCAATTCTCCAATATTAGATATATGTGAACGCAAGGTTTTTTATTTACCCATAATAGGATCTCATGGAGGAATTTGCTTTGAAATATTTGTTTTCGATTGCATGTACGGCGGTCTTGGTTCTAGCCGTATCAATAGCTGCCGGTGGAAGCTATGAAGCTAAGCTAGATGTAGATACATATGTTGATGCTGATAACGTTAACCAGAGCTTCAGTGATGATAACGTTCTTTGGATAACTTCAATGAACAACGAATCTGTCAAAGAAGCATATCTTGGTTTCGTAAACACTTTTGGATCCACAGGAATCTTCACGCCAGAGGATATAGAGTCAGCTACCCTGAAGTTTTATGCAACGAATGTGGAAAACCCCGGAGAAGTGAAAGCCTATCTGATCCATGGAGCCGTTTTGGATTCGGCGACCTGGGAGGACAAACCCAGCTATAGCACAACAAAATTTGGCGATATTTATATCGATAAAGAGGGTGAGTATGCTATTGATATAACACCTCTGATTAGGGAAGCTGTGGAAACATGCACGGAAGGATGTCCTTATTCTGTGGCTTTGGTGGCTGAAAATAATGCGTCTATGGGATTCGCTTCAAAAGAATCCTCCAATGGCAAGGCTATTTTGGAATATACTATGCCTGAGTGAAAAAGACGAAAATCTCGATTTATTTTTCGTTGACAAGGTCTTTTTTATATACTTTTGTCCAGGTTAAAGATGCTGATGGGATTTAGCCCTAATATTCGAATTGCATCGAATCGAACAGTATTATTGCTTTTATTCATTCTTGTTGGCACCTCAACGGCATCCACGGAGATAGTTCTACTTGAATCGCCCGGTTGTGCCAAATGTGTTGCAGCGGAGCGGGTAATTAATAGCTTCTTAGCTGAATACCCTGATCTGAAATTAGTCAGCTTCTATTATTATTCTGATGAGGGCCATCGTATCATCAAAGAGAAAGGTATTAAAGGCGATATACCTGCCATAATTATCGGAAGCATTGTTCTAAGTTATAGCGACTACAATGGCAATGAGGATAAGCTGCGACAATTGATCGGCGATGCCCTTGCTGGCCAAATTCATCCTGAGAATGTGAGTCAAGGGTACGGATCTCTAAACAAAGAGGTTTTCAATCAAAATAGAACTGGTCTTAGGGGATATCTCGGCACAAATGTGGACCTCAGCAATCTGTCCTTTTCATCTATTCTTGCAGTTCTTTTTTTTGGTTTGATAGCAGGTTTCAATCCATGCCTGCTAGGAATACTGATCTTTCTTGCCGCTTCCGTTATTTCTGGTTCTGAGCGAAGAAATGAAATGGTCGTTTTAGTGATGTTCTTTTCATTTGGCATTTTCGTTACGTACTTATTATTCGGCCTTGGAATGCAACGCTTACTCCAAGATGAAGCAGTGGCTTCTGCCTTCAGATACTCTCTCATAATAATCTTGATCGTGATAGGTCTGATTAATCTGGAGGATGCAAGGAGACTTAGTCAGGGTAAGGATTCACTTTTCAAGACAGACTGGGCACTCAAGTATATCCAGTCTGGCGCATCAAGCAAGAAGTTGATTTCTTATTTTTTGATAGGTGCACTTTTTTCTTTAGTAAAGGCCCCATGTGTGGGTGCTGTATACCTCGCGATATTGGATCTAATAGATGCTCAAAGTTACATCGATGGATTAATATATTTAATATTCTATAATTTAGGTGTGATCTTGCCGATATTGATCCTGGGAGGTTTCATTGCATTCGGTATGAGCCCAGAGTATGTAGACAATTTTAGAAAAAACTATCGAGCTGGAATACGACTAATCACAGGATTGACACTTTTTCTTCTTGTGCCTCTAATCTATTGGCAATTGATATAATAATCGATTTGGATCCAAAGCATACTACTAGTAGAAAAAGGATTAATATAGTGAGGCACCTCTCGATCTACGAGGTGAACTTTTGTTTTTAGTAGGAGAGGCTCTTATTGGCAAAGAGCCAGAAATTGCTCATATTGATCTACTGATAGGTGATAAGGATGGTCCTGTGGGGGCAGCATTCGCTAATGGGCTTGCTCAGCCCTCTCCAGGCCACACTCCTCTATTGTCGGTGATAAGACCTAACCTTCCACCCAAGCCATCTACACTTATCGTTCCAAAAGTAACAGTCAAGAATATGGAGCAAGCAGCTCAGATTTTCGGTCCAGCTCAGACTGCGGTAGCTAAAGCAGTGGCGGATTCGGTTGAAGAGGGGATTATATCCAAGGACAAAGTTGAGGATTTGGTTATAATTGTCTCAGTTTTCATTCATCCGAAAGCTAAAGACTATGACGCCATTTACCGTTATAATTATGGTGCGACTAAATTAGCTTTGCAGAGGGCCATAACGGGCTTTCCGGATGTACAAAAGGTACTCTATGAGAAGGATCGTTCCACACATCCTGTTATGGGATTTAGGGTCATGCGGCTCTGGAATCCTCCTTATTTGCAAGTTGCTTTTGACTTGATCGACTTGGAAGAGGTAAGGAAGGTATTATCCGCCCTACCGGAAAGTGATCATATTCTGATAGAAGCAGGCACACCGCTTGCCAAAAAGGTAGGCGTGCAAGTAGTCAACGAAATGAGGTCTGCGCGTCCAGGTGCCTTTATAATTATCGATCTCAAGACGCTAGACACAGGCAACCTTGAGGTCCGGCTAGCGGCAGATGCCACTGCGGACGCTGTAGTCATCTCTGGCCTAGCCTCTAGAAAAACTCTGGAATTGGCCATAAATGAGGCTCGCAAGACTGGAATCTATTCTATAGTAGACATGCTAAACGTGCCAGACCCATTAGCTGTTCTAAAAGAGCTAGCAGTCCTTCCAGACGTGGCAGAGCTGCATAGAGCAATAGACATGGAGGAGAATGTCCACAATTGGCATAATATTAACAATATTAAAGCTCTCGCAAAGGATGGCAAAAAGATGTTAATAGCTGTGGCCGGAGGTATTAGAGTAGATAATGTGCAGGAAGCATTAGCCTCAGGAGCAGACATAATTGTTGTTGGGAGAGCAATTACTAGGTCCAAAGATGTTAGGGACACAACGGAGCAATTTCTGGCAGGTCTTAAGCAAACGGAGATCGATCAATATAGAATCATGACCGATTTTTGATTTTATCTAATTTTTTTTTCAGAAATATTTTTCAATACAATGTAATTTTATATCATTTCTTTTGCTTGCATTTATCTGTGATTATGAAATTGTATGATTTAGTCATATCATTTACGATAAATTATCAATTAGGTTCTTAAAGAACCAAAATTAGTTTTTTTTAGTGAAGCTTGGGCAGTAATTTGCGATATATGTTGCGCATGGTATCAACCACTGAATATGATAAAGCTTCGCATATTCAAAAAGGGTGAGATCATGGGTTTAAATAGCGGAGATCCCAGCGTGGGTCTTGGCGGCCACAGCACTAGTGCTTTGTAACAAAAATTTTAAATTTATTATCTGCCCTATAATTAAGATTGTGTCAAGGAAAAAATTATGCTGCGTTAGGCTGAAAAAAGAAGAGCAAGAAAAACTAAGCCAAGATCTTCGCCGAGGTAAGTCCTCTGCAAGAAGTCTAACTCGGGCCAGGATACTGCTTTTGGCAGACGAAGGGCGGGATGATGAGGAGATTGCAGGAGCACTAAAGAGAACTCCGAAAAACCTAATTTAATAGAAATATATAAATACTATTAATACCATACAATAGTCTCATGAGAAATCTCACCGATTTTGCCATCAGGCAGGAATATGAGCGAGTTAAAGAATTGGGCGACCAATTAG
>JALHSR010000112.1 GCA_022865315.1 Methanotrichaceae archaeon
GACGAAATGACTCCCAATCGATTAATGATTTTAATCCCGAAAGGGGATCGCCAAGTTCATCTAATCGACGGCAAGCCAGCTGGATGCCAAAGCTCATAAAACTATCCATGATATATAATAGTATTTATAGTATATATAACTGGCGATAGCTCGGTTATTCGAAGTCCTCAAGGAGTATATTCTGAAATTCTATAAGCAAGCCTTGTTACGCCAATAAGATAGTTGTTTGATTTCAAGGGTATGTGATGTCAGCTTTAGATCAGGTATTAGATTATCATAAAGCCACCAAACACCATCTTAATGCTTATGTTCGAGGTCCAATGTTTCTCGATTGGGCAAACCAACCCAATCCTTTTAGGCGTTATTTAGGCTCCCAATTGTTGATGCTGGACCGAAACGTAGAATCTGAATCACCCGAAGATGCTTGCTACACTTAATTTCCACAGCATCTCGCATTTTTTTCTTAATAGCCTTGCTCTGTCGGCATGGAAGAGCTTATCGGGATCAATATGGTCTCTTCGCGTGAACCCTTCAAGTGGCAATTTGCACCCCACCGAGGGCTATTTTATAACAGGACCAGTGAGTGGTTTGGATGGGATTCCCGGGGGTGTTTTCCATTATACACCGAAAGATCACGCTCTTGAGCTCAGGTCCAGGATAAAAAATGATGAATGGAATAAGCTGGATCTGCCTTATGGCACAATTCTTATAGCCCTCCCATCAATCTATTGGCGTGAGTCCTGGAAATATGGTGAGAGGGCTTTCCGTTATTGTATGCATGATGTAGGTCATGCGTTGGGGGCATTTGGTATAGCAGCCTCCTGTCTAGGTTGGCAAGTTTTGCTTCAGGATTGTGTTGGTAACGAGGATCTTTTAAGTCTATTAGGCATAACCGATGTAGATGACTTGGAGGCCGAGCACCCCGACTGCCTTTTTGCGATATTCACGGATGGAGAGATTCATGATGTTTCTATCTCATCAGAAGATCTCAAGAGAATCCACCCCAGCGAATTACTTGGCAAACCGAATACTCTGAGTGCTGACCATGTTGATTGGTCTATCATATATAGAGTAGAAGATGCTGCTTCCAAGCCGCCTACAAACCCTGTTCATGGCAATAATTTGGACAGAAGCCCGAAGATCTCAAAGGACATTTGCAGAATAATTCGAAAACGCCGCAGCGCTCAAGTTATGGATGGCCAAATGGGAATATCTCTTGACAATTTCAGCAAGATCCTGGATTTGATAAAACCGAGCCAAGTTCCCTTTTGCCCGGGACTAAGGAGATCTTACGTGGACCTGGTCTTCTTCATTCATCGTGTTCAAGGATTGGGGAATGGCCTCTACTTGATGGTGCGAGATAATGGTCGAGCTAAAAAGTTGCAGGAGTTTATGAATCCAGAATTTGAATGGAAAAAGCTCAGCAATTTTCCAGCAGATATCGATCTATATCTTTTGGCTCAGGGAGACATGCGGTTTGTGGCTCAACAAGCTTCATGCCACCAGAATATAGCAGATGATGGTTGTTTTGCAGTTGCAATGCTGGCTGAATTTGAAGAGCCTCTTCAGGAGATCGGCCCATGGCTCTATCCCCGACTATATTGGGAATGTGGCATGATCGGCCAGATGCTATATTTAGGAGCAGAAGTGAACCTGTTGAGGGGATGCGGAATCGGGTGTTTTTTCGACGATTTTGTTCATGAAATTCTTGGCCTGGTTGATATAGAATTCCAAGATTTTTACCACTTTGCTGTTGGTAAAGCCCTGGAAGACAAAAGGCTCCTAACTCTTCCAGCTTATGATTAGATAAATTGGGGCTGATATGATGCAAGAAGCGTATAATCATGACATCTCTGAGCTCAGGGACTGGTTATTAATATATTGATAGAACACACGCATTCCAAGGTGGCTCATGCGATGAGATTATCGACGATACTGTTTGCGATTATATTGTTAGTTTATCCGGTTCTCGCTGTCCACGAGAGCGTCGAGCTAGGTTACTATAGAGTCTATTTTGATATGAACACCACAGCTAATTATAAGTTAATGACGGAAGAACCTTCTTCCAGTGATGTGACACACACAGGCCAACCATTTGAAAGGTTCAATCTTACTATTGATGGAGATGAGGGATTTGCTTTCATAATTCTTACCGATTATAACCAAAGTATGGTGGCCGACATTAACGCTAACATGGAGATCGTTCAGGATGTTATGGAGGCTATTGGTTGCGAAAGACCCAGTGTGTTTCAACCAGTTATTGACGGACAACCCGGTGTGCTGGGAAGCTGTCGATTTCCTTCAGGGGATCTATTGGTCAGCGCAAGTTACTCGCCGGATGGAAAACAGCAAGAAGATCGATATCTCGGAAAAACTAATCTTCGTGTGTTATCGACTTTTCCTTGGGAGATAACCCGAGATATGCTCAATTCGCTTGATGTTAAAGCCCGCTAGCCAGTGGACAATTAATTCTTTCAAAAGTCGATTAAATTTTATATTTTTAATCAAATTATGAGCATTTTATTTGGATAGTTCGGATTCGAATTGCACTTGTAGCTTCTCAAAGAGTTTTCTTCCGATTATTTGAAATAATAGCATCATAGATCTTTTATCGATGCTCTTGTTAGGAGTTGACGAAGCTGGCAAAGGACCTGTTGTAGGTTCCATGTTTGTTGCCGGCATAGTCGTTGAGGCTGAAAAGCTGTTCGATTTAGCGGCAATTGGTGTAAGAGACTCCAAGCAATTGGATGCGGTAAAACGAGAGCGTATATCTGAGAAGATTCTAAAGATGGCCACCGAGTACTATATTTTAGAGGTTTCGCCGCAGGTTATAGACGAGCTTCGCCAGGTCATGACCATGAATGAAATCATGGTTCGTTGTCATGCTCGGGTCGTGCATAGGCTCCATGCTGACAAAGCTTTCTTAGACGCGGCTGATGTAAATGAAGAAAGATTTGCTAAGCGGGTTAAGAACGCTAGTTCCACAAGAATGCAGCTTTTAGCAGAGCACAAGGCTGATCAAAAGCATCTGGTTGTTTCTGCGGCCTCTATTATTGCTAAGGTCCGCAGGGATGAATCCATAAGACAACTTGAGGAGTCCATAAATTGCAGAATAGGAAGCGGTTACCCTAATGACCCCCAGACTATCGAATTTCTGGAAGAATGGATAAGTGCGAAAAGGAGCTTGCCACCTTTTGTCAGAAGTACATGGGCTACAGCGCAGCGTTTAAAAGCTAATCTTATATAACCTGTGCAGAACAATGAACTCAGAAAGAAGTGATTCGTTTGGATAATGAGGATACTTTGCTGATGATTCCCGGGCCAGTGAAGGTGGCGCCTCGTGTATTGCGTGCCATGTCCAAGCCCATGATAAGCCATAGGAGTGCCGAATTTGGAGCTATTTATGATGAATGCAGGGATCTACTTAAAGAGTTCTTCGAGACTGAAAATGAAGTCGTGGTCATGACTGGCAGCGGAACCGTCGGAATGGATGCAGCTATAGCTGGTCTAGTGGGTCGTGAGGAGAAGATCGTGACCATCTCCAACGGCAAGTTTGGCGAGCGCTTTACGGAGATAGGAGAACGTTATGGTAAAGCTATGCCAATAGCATTCGATTGGGGTACTCCCATCAATCTCGATAGAGTGGAAGCAGCATTGGAAACTGGAGCAAAAGCTGTGGCTATGGTACATAATGAGACATCTGTAGGATTGACCAACCCTGCAAAAGAGATTGGCAATATGACCCGCAAACATGATGCAATATTCATAGTTGATGGTATATCATCAATCGGAGGCAACCAGTTTAAGACCGATGAATGGGGTATCGATATTGCAATTACTGGCTCCCAGAAGGCTTTGGCAGTTCCTCCAGGTCTGGCTATGGTATCAGTCTCTTCGAGATCAGAAGCACGGTTCTTGGAAAGGAGCGCCAGCTATTATGCTGATCTTAAAGCGCATTTGAAAAGCGCTAGAAAACAACCAACACAGACACCATATACTCCAGCCGTGCCACTCTTTTTTGCATTGCAGGAAGCATTACATATGGCCAAAGAAGAAGGATTCGAATCGAGGCGCTCTCGAACTGCTATGCAAGCTGGAGCAGTAAGGGCTGCTGCTGATGCTTTAGATATCAAACTATTTCCTCAGATAAATGAGTTCTCGCCTTACTCCAATACAGTTACTGCCATGAAGATACCTGAAGGTATCTCAGATGATCGGCTACGAGGCGGAATGAAGAAACAGGGCGTGGTTGTTTCTGGTGGGCAGGAGAAACTCAAGGGAAAGATTTTCAGGATAGGCACCATGGGTGTTTGTTCCAGTGGCGATATACTCCGGACCATCCAGACATTGGAGTTAGTTTTGGCTAAAGAAGGAAAGCTACCCAATCGAGGTGCAGGAGTGGAAGCTGCCAGCAAAGTATTAGGGGTTTAGCTAAGAGGCAATGCATAATTGTGGTGTGGGCTAGCATTATTATAAGAGGCCGCTCTGAACGTCTGCCAAGCATAATGTATATATTCAAATACTATCGTCACGTGCCGTAAAATGGTGATTACCAATTGAAGATTTGTCGTAATGGCGAATAACTAGATTAAATGGAGGCTGAATTGAGAATCCCAATATATCCAACTAAAAATCTATTCAAAGACGGGCGCGATCTTAAGGATTTAATAAAAAATAAAGATGGTTTCAATAATTTTAATATATACTTTATTTTAATTCGGAATAATCTAACTGATCCAAAAAACTTATTTAATGATAAATCAATCAGTAAGACATAAGCTAACCGGTGATCATGGTGACCTCATTTAGAATGCTATTGCTTCTATCGGCCTTGACGCTATTCATTTGGCCGGTGCTATCTCAAAGTGATGTGATTCCTATTGACCAAGCAGGATCGATAAGAGAGCCCTTTGACGTAGGAGGTACTCTTAATTTCAAAGTGCCTATCAGCAATAATATTGGATCCAGCATGTATTACACGGTTAAGTTGACAATTGGGCCAAATTTCAACGATTATTCTATATTCAAAGAGTACATCAAAGACCATACAGTCAATGCCCATTCAACTGAAGAAGTGCCATTCACCGCGAATTTTCGCACACCTGAACTGATACGTAGTGATTACGGTTTATGGGCCAACGACAAAAATGATACAAGCATATGGGAAAAAGCGTGGTATCGGGCGGAGATTGTACCACTTATCGGGGATACTGTAGTTCTGGAGAGCTACGATGGTCATCCGAGGTTGTTCAAGGCGTTCTTTGATTTTAGGAATCCAGGAGTCAATCCGACACAAGGCAGCAATAAAGATCTTTATAACTACGAGGTCACTGTTTTCGGAAGTTATAGGGATAATATTAGCCTTCAAGTTGCGCCTTCTGTAGAGGGTCCATGGACAAATATTGGCAACAGGGAATATGCTACTCCAGGACTTATTCAGACTATGAAATGGGATAATGTCACCCTCGATTTTGATTTCTCTATGGCTTATTACAGGTTCAAGGGTACTAGGCAGTCGAAAGGTTTCGAAGGGCCTTTCTGGCCTATTATCATGAATTCCAAGAATGGCAGTGTTAATCCGAAAAGAGGTCTTTCCAATACTCAATTTACTTATGGCTTAGATGTTTTGGCCTCCAAGAAGATTGATGTCGGACTAAATGTTCTTGATGTTGGAAGCAAGACATTCAAGCTTGCTGGGCGCTCTGCGTACAAGAATGCGTCGCAATGGGAGCGACTTGAGTGGCCAGCGATTCAGCCAAGCGAAATATCAGGATCCGAGGGAAGCTCAAGCTATTATTTCACATTTCATTATCCTGGAGCGGAAATGCCCTTCAATAAGACAAACCAGTACCCTGGACCAGATATTATTTTGGTTAATTTCCAGAATGCTTCAGTTATACCTATCAATGGATCTGCCCTCACTTATTTCACATATTCGATAGTTATTGATACAGGTCTTCCACGGAGTGACGTAGAGCTCCAAACGCTAATTCCTGGCTCCTCCACATGGACAAGTCAGGGATTGGTCACGTATGATGGATCTAATAAACGACTAACTTGGAAAGATATCAAGATAGATGGCGATGTGGGTGGATATGGCAGTTATAGGTTCATAAGTGGTGGCTCAAGGTCTGAACTCTATCTGGGTCCGTATATACAGGCGCCTGAAGTGTTTGGGATAGTAGAACCACCGAAAGGTGTTATCTTTGCAATGCCGGATTCAAAAGGCCTTCACAGTTTCACTTATACGGCCCTTTTCAAGAATTGGACAGAGACGGGAGAGATTTGGGTCGATCTTCTGGTAAGGGCGCCTAACGCGACCTGGAAATCAATAGGAGAAAGGAAGCAATACGATTCAAAGAAAGCCAACATCACTTGGATAGCCGAGCCTTTTTCGACAGAAGAATTCCTTGGAGAAGCGGAGTTCAAGTTCCTAATCAATGGTAAGGAGAGCAATATATTTAAAGGGCCAGAAATTTTTGCCACATATAAGAATCCGGATTTCCAAGATCTCAAAACCGGCAAATTTAATTACATTGTTTCAATCACTGGCAGTGAGGATCTCGTAGTGGATCTAATCTATTCTACAAATGGCAAAGATTGGATAAATGTTGGCAAGCCGCAAACATATCTGGGAGGAAGTGGATGGAAGAAAATGGAATGGAAAGATTTGCCACCATATTACTTCTTCGAATTCGATATAAAACAAAAAGTTTGAGGTGACATGTCTCGAATCAGGAAACTAATAATTATATTTTTCATAGTGTGTTTCTTTCTTATCGTATCTCAAGGACAAATAGCTGGACCTGGTGGTGCTCCCACTTCCGAATCTAAAGGACCTTCAGTATCTCCGGCAGCGGGTGGAGGCGGTGGGGCCAGGACAGTTGATTTTGATAGGCTTTTCAAGACTCTGCAGGATGCAAAAAAGAATAAGGCTGTAAAGTTTGAAGAGCTACAAAAACTTCTCTATATAAAGCCATTTACGACTGAGGAGTACGATACAGAATTAGGGATGGCTTTAGGCATTGAGGCCAATAACAATACTACTTTAAGCAGAAATGATAAAGTAAAAATATTTGCCTACGTAGAAAATCCCAATCCCATTGAGATTCGCAGGGCTCTTTATCTTTATTTAGAGGCCCTCGGGCCTAGTGAAAAATCGTTCCGTCAGCTTAACTTAGTACCCCAGATAATTCAAGTTAATGAATATTCTGAGAGTTTCGACAATAAAAATTCGACCGTTAGAGTCTTTCCGGATATCAATTCTTTCGACTACCTCAAGATTCCTGGTCCTGTTGTGTTAAGGCTTAAAGCTAGCGATGGAGTTTATGAATTGTATTCAGGTAATAAGACCCTAAACATAACGAATATTGCGCCAAATCTTTCAGGTATTAAAATAGATTCACCTGACCAACCAAGATATAACGATCCGATAGAGTATGTCTCTAATGTGACAGATCTGGATGGTGATATGGTTAATGTCACATTACATATATTGGACGATCAAAAACGAGAGCGAGCAAATACAACTCAAGTAGTGAAGCCTGGAGATAAAGTCGGTTTTATGGCTAATCAATATGGTTTCTTCAAGAAGGATGATGCTGGAAAGAACTTTACATATTACTATACTTATGGGGACGGAATCGCAGTTAACCAAACCGATATCATGATTGGTCCAAATTTAAGGAAAAGCATTGCTCTTTGGGTTGAGGAGAAACCTTTAGTCGTTCCTGAAGATGAGAGCCAATACTGGTGGCAGAATTATAATTTTAGCCTCAATATGAAAAACCAGGATCCTGGAACTGCAAGGGTTAGCGTTTCTTTATTTACAGATACAGAAGCCCATCCATGGAAAATCGTTGATACAAAAGATGTCGAGGTGAGCCAAGAGCTAAAACCTGTTTATTTCAATGTAAAGCCTTTTGATGTTCTTGATGCAAGCAAGAACTTCAGCTTCCGCTTCAAGTATTCAGAGATGGATCAGAGGGAGAAGGATTCTGCAGAGATGCGGTGGGCGAAGCCAATTAACCAAAAGCTCCTCAAATATGATATTGCTTCTTTCCCATTGGTTCTAAACATATTTGGCATCATGCTTGTGGCCATTCTTTGTGGTATATTCATCGAAAGGAGGTTCTATCGATGAAATATGAGATAACACTCTTGATTGCTTTAGCTATCATCATGCTAGCGGGATTTCTAACGCATACAGCATATCTACAAAGAATTAAGGATAAGTTATCTAAGACCTCAGATGCTGCTTTCAAAATGGAAGATCTCAAACAGTCGCTAAAAATTCCTCAGGGGTCTAATTACAACACTCTAGTAATTTCATCATGGAGCCTGTTTTTTGTGGCTCTTGCATTTCTATATTTCTTGACTCCAAGAGTTTTCCCGGCTTGGAACTTTTTCGACTTTCCAAAAGTGGCTTCAGACGAGCTTGGATTATTGATCTTTGCCATTGCCATTGTATTGGTCACGGCTGTCGTATCTTTTATCATACCCCGAGGATATGGCTTCTATACTTTTTCACGAGTTTTAAAGAATATTACAATTTATGGCGTGCCTTTACTATTATTGATATCAATAATTTCGTCTTCTTATCTAGCTACGATATTTCCTCTAACTAGCGATATTGCCTGGAACTTAGGATTTGTAGCTCTCGCAGCTGCTTTAATAATGCTATTGGCGCCAATATTTTCTGGATTCCTGGAGGTTATAAGATGAGACCGTGTCTTGTTGGCATCGGAGGTGCAGGAGGAAATGTGCTCAGGCAATTCCTTCAAAGTCAGGATGCAAGCTTGCCTCGAATTAAACTAGGTGAACATTTGACATTTGGTGACGTCAGAGGACTCTGGCTGGAATCCGCTGCCCAGGATGCTCAAGATCAGAATTTTTATGGAAACTTGGCGGAAGGAGAGCATCCAGGCTATCTTATATGCCATGATAGTATACGTCCGGACTCTGACACCCGAGATTATGTTATGAAAAATTATGGCTATGATCTAAAGGCTCAAGGCTATGATAGAAGAGCGGAGTATCTTAAGGGCGTATTCGAGATTTTTGATTTTGACCAAAATCTAAGGAATTTGGCTGACAATGAGTTTCAGGGTGAAGAGAATCCATTGCCGGCATATATTTGGAAAAAGGGTATACGTCCTCTAACTACCATTTCGATATCAAAGTCAAAGTTGACTTTTGCGAATAAAAATAACGCTAATCAAGATATAAATCAGAATTCGAAGAAACTAAGTGGACAGCAAATTGCACTGTCGTCTATTGGCTCGCTATTGAAAAAGAGGGGTGACAATCAAGATAGCGGTCAATCAAAACTATGCGATAGCATCTTGTTCATGGCCTCGCTAGGCGGTGGAACAGGAACTGGATTCATTAATCCCATAACAAACTACGTGAGATTGGAGGAGCTAGCTTTTCCAATATTTGCATTTGGCATTCTGACGGAGAAAGGTTCAGATGCTCGGCATGCAAGTGAAGGACAGAGGGATCTTGGCGCAGTAATAGCAATGTACGATCTCTTGACTAAAGAGGCTGGAACGGGTATTGATGCGCTAATAATTGTCGACAATCAGATACTTCTGGAGAGATTCAAGGGAAATTATCCAGCCATGGACACTGCTATGTATCATGCAATTAGGCCAATTCTTGAACGCAGGAATTATCCCGGCGCTCAGTTGCAGGACGATGCTCCTGCCATGCGGAGAGTGATATGGGAGGCGTAGGAAGGCAGAACTTACGAAATGAATTCCAATATAACAAAATTGCTTCCTCCATTGTTAGTCCCATGTTATTCAATGCGTAGAGCCTCTGAAAAAGGAGAAAAGGTATTGGTCGATAAGGCATTGAGCAAAGGAGGAAGGCTATTCGACTGTGATCCCACTAAGGCTGACAGAGCTTTTGTATTTACAAGAGGATACATGAAAGCCAGTGATGTTAAGCAAGAGGTTCATGCTAAAACAGGAATTCCGCTGGAGGAAATAAAAGTCTACAGCAAAATTGGGGATAACATTACCGAAGATGTTCTAATCTTTTTGAAAAATCCATATGGTGGCTCACCTGAAGCCTATCGAACTGAGGGTACTTTGGAAAAACGGATCTATGATATAATTCAAGAAGCAATAAAGTATATAGAAGAGAATCCCACTGATATAATTGAGTATCTTGGTTATAGTGAGCATACCAAAGAGTTCTTGAGGAAATACTTTTACGGGGAGAACGAGCTTAGGGATGAACTCAAGAATTGTATTGTCCGACTGGAAAATGGCGAGAAACCGATTTTCATAAGACCATTAAGAATATTTGGAGAAAGAGGCTCTATTGCAGGCACGAAAGTTTATTCTGAGCAAAAGCAAGCTCTTTCGTTAGACGAATCTGAAATTCAATCTCTTATCAGGGGAGAACTTAATAAGTTTCTCTGCACAGAGGAGTGTGTGCAGAAGCTCAAACGCATTCTGAAAGAATAACGATGAATATTCTAAATTCATAATTAGCCAAAGATATTGGAAAAGTTTGATTAATAAACTTATAATCTAATGCAATATTACGACAGCCACATACCCTCTTCAGGATGCAATCGAGAATACTGGGTGCTGGAGTTATACATTATTCCATAGTGATACTTTTCATCCATTATTATTTTACCTAAATAGTTCAGCTTTTTGTTCTCATCTGTATTTGCAGTTTCTATAGCCACATAGCTGTCGTGTTCGTTAGGGTACGTTACAACAATCCAAAGGTGTTCCCCTAGAGGATGTTTTTTCCAGCCCATCATTAGCCGTACATCATAGCCATAATTCTTCAAGAGGCTCCAACTCATTTGAGCCGTATTAGAACAATCAAAGAATCCCTCTTGGTAGGTCTTATTATAATCGAAGCTTTCGAGCAAAGTCTCTAAACCTTCTTTCCAATCTCGATCGATATTCATCGGTTTATTGAGATTTACCATTCCTGGTGATTCGGCATCTTTCTCCAAAAACTCATTTACACGTTCTTTGCCAGTTTCGTGTGTCTTATCCAGCGACGTATCCTCTGAGTCTTGATAGCTAACAGCCTCGTAAGCTTCATCCACCAAGACTCCAACTGATGATTCCGGATTGGCCGTGTTGATTGATACAGGTTGCCACTGTCCAGATGGGTCGAGGACACCGATGCCTATTTCATTTCCCTTATGAGTCCGTCTGACTTTGTAACCCTTCTGGAGCAGTAATGCCATCACGGCATCAGCTCTAGCGAAAGCCAATGCCGGTTCATCAACATTTATGACTTCTTGGGAATCCAGTTGATAGCTTTCATCGTTTTGAAGTAAGGAATGCAATACTTGTAAACTGACATTTCTAGGTGGCAGGATCCTAGGGTCCTTATAGTGATAGCTTGAAAGTAGATCTCCCAAAACTATGGACCATGCATCCATATCTGGTTTCGGCTCGAATTTGATCATCTCTCCTTTCATAGTGTCCAGGAAAGATTCAACGATCCTGTCAAGAGTGTGAGGTGCAATATTCGCCTCGCAGCCCGAGATCGATGCAAGAAAGATCCTGTTGGAACGGCTGGAGTTCCAGGCTGCGAATCTCTTTTCTGCTGTGTAGCCCTGGAATTCATATACCAAATTCAAAGTCGTTGCTTTCTGTCTTTGCATTTGGATTTCCCCATGTTCAGATGACAAGACATTAATCCCGCTGCTTTCATACGTTTCTTTGATCGCATCTAGAATTTTTGATGGGGAAATGCCGGGATCTGTTGTCCAATTTAGTGTTATGCGGTTGCACAATCCGTAAATGCTGAGATTGCCGCTAGATTGACTGCCAGATGTTTTTACTTCCGAGGCAGTTGGATATTGGATAAAAATGTCCATCCCTTCATAGACTCTTGTTTCAAGAGCCTCAGAATGGTATGAATGTATAAAGATGAGAGAAGAAAAAACGAGGTATATCAAGATAATCAAACGATTTTTCATCTCAGAGTACAATCTCCATCATATCATGGCCTAAAGGCCAAGTCTTGAGCGCTATTTCGTGCGGTGGGAACAAGTGGCTAATATGCGTGAGTCTCAGATCCTTAACTTCGAGGTTTTTGGCTAGTTCCATGGCTTCCTTAGCGTTCATATGTTTGTTGAGACTATAATTAGGGGGCATGATGGCATCGGCAATCATCAAATCAGATTTCCTCATCATCTCTAGGCTTTTATCCGAGATATCCTGGTTAGTGTCGCTAGTTATCACTACTTTTCTATGATCGTTAGAAACTACGACACCCACAGTCTCAATGGGCGGATGATTGACATTGATGAGTGTGAACTCCATTCCTGAGATTTCAAAAGGCTGGAATAATATGATGTCATGTCTTACTGGTTTAAGAAAATATAGATAGTTTAGGATATAATCCATTGTATTTTTAAGGGCATAAACATCAACATGGTTCTGGATCCTATGAAAGTCGCCGAAACCAGCATAGTGGTCATAATGTGCATGCGTCCAAATAACGCCGTCCACGCTGCTGATATCTTTTTTAAGGAGTTGCCATCGCAGATCAGGACTTGTATCAATTAGAACTTTCCCCTCGTCTTCATCAGATTCGACGAGAACCGAAAATCTGAGCCTGCGGCTGCGACCTCCGCGCAAAGCGTCTAAGCATGATGGGCATTTGCATCCAATCTTGGGTGTGCCAATGGCGTCTCCAGTACCCAGCAGCGTGATCTTCATGCAGCGAAACTCCGCCTATAATCGGAAACTCTGCGACCAAAATCTTGGATGGATCTTAACAAATCATCTTGATCAATTTTCCTTCTATCCTCCAACAAGGCGTTGAGGACTCCTTCTCGTATTATAAGTCTCAGATCCGAACCAGAATAACCCTCAGTTAATTTAGCCAGTTCATGCATATTTACGTTCGTCTCGATCTTTGAGAGGACTTTTTCTAGAATCGTCTGTCTCATCTCGAGGTCCGGCAAGGGGAAGTTAAGGATCTTATCGAACCTCCTCCAAGCAGCATAATCTAAGAGCTGCGGATGATTTGTTGCAGCTAAGAGTAGTACCCCATCTTCTACTAAACTGATCTCGTCAATTGCCTTCAATAGAGTGTTAACTGCTCTCTTGAGCGCTCCGTGATCATCTGCTGTTCTCGTCTTGGCCACGAAATCAAATTCGTCAACGAAAAGAATGCAGGGACAAAGGCTTTTGGCAAGATCGAAGACTTTATCGATATTCTTAGACGTCTCACCCAGATATTGGCTGGTTATCATGGACAACCTGACTTCAATTAGGGGGAGGGAAAACCATTTGGATATGGCTCGGGCAGCAGACGTCTTTCCCGTTCCTGGTGGTCCGACAAATAGAAGCTTTCCTATCTCATAAAGACCAACATCTCTTAGATACGAGCGATTTTCAAGGGCCTTACCGATTTTCTTTATCTCGGAAATTTGCTCTCCTGTAAGAACGAGAGTTTCAAGACTGTCCCTCACATCTTCAGGAGCCTTAATATGTACTAATTTGAGAAGGTCTTCCGCCTGTTTAGCATCATTGCATAACTCATTAATTTTGGAATTGATCCATTCTCTGTCAGCACTTAGCGGCTTATTGACTTTCTTCGCTTCCTCATAGCTGACATTTAGAGAATTGTAATTTTCGTAGAAAAATGCAAGCACTGGATTGGAGTTGATCTTCTCTAATTCATTTTGATTAGCCAACCACTTGGCTCCGAGTTCAAATACTGTTAATCGAAGCTGTGATCCAAACTCTTCTAGGTCAACAAATGGCAAACCCTTTACAATTGATTTGACATTATCAATACCATAGATCTGTTGAACGTCTGCGACTGTGACATAAATAGGTCTTTTGACACCTTTGACTAATGGATCGAAGTAATGTTTTCTGATCCTCGATGGCAGGTCGTCTTCGTTCAGCTTTTCAGATTTATTGTAGATTTCGGCAGTTAGCAGGAGTTCAGTGACTTCTGCTGCGCCTAGCTTCTCTGAAACCATTTTTAATACTCCGTCGGATTGGACTTTAACAATGCTTTATAAATGGAGATAAATCTTTCCCATGTTGCACTATTTATTTCCAGTATATTTGATCGCCTTTCATTAGCAATATTTTTTTATTTAGGTTTTATTTTGTTTGTTTTATATATAAATTATCTATTGTTGGACTATATTGGCAAAAGCACAAAAAAATTTCCGACTTTGTTCGCCGCTAAATCTACGATTCCCTATTATTTAAGCACCAAACGGGAGGAATAGAATGCATTTGATTTGTCGATTTAAGGCATTTGCACTTCAATTGCGTAAGTCTTCTTAATTCCTAGTCTATCGAATCCCTTTAATGTTAATTTCCAATTGACCAAATATTAAATAGAAAGATTTTGTTTAGGCTACACTCTTGATAGGGAAACCGAAGATTTGAAATTCTTACAGTCAATTCTATTCTAATCCATCTTTGTGAAGATATTGAGATCAAATATGAGCTATGGAGCTCAGAAAAAGATGAATAACGATGTCCTGAAGCAACTCCAAGAAGGAGACGAATCTTTGAGGCTAAATGCTGAAAAAATAATTGACTAGAGAAAGAGTTCAGGTTTAGATGGCCTTGTGGGAGGCTTACAGGCTGTAATCATAAACACGGAACCTCTGTGGCAAATGGAAGCGGCGATGGGGGTTTTGAGGTACACTGGCCTTGAGTTTCAGGGAGCATTCTTAAATTCGAACTCCAAGATATGCGTGCTTAAAACCCCAAATTTCTCGGAATTCCGTTCTGCAGACATTCTTATAACTTCCAGAAATAACAATAATAATCCATTCGAACTAATTAATATGGCTCCGAAGTCGAGCCATTTTCCCAATACGCGTTTGGAGACTTTTATTTTCGAAACCAAAAATCTGGAGGAATATATTTCAATCCAAAAATCATATGGCTTCAGATTTCTTTCCGATCATACAATTGATGGCGAAAATTTTTCGTTCATTCAGATTGTCCCATCGAGATTTACTGGGAATTCTATAGGTTTTCTAGAATGGACTGGCAATAAAGGTGACTATCGAGCTTCTAATTCTGTTGAGGTAGCATGGACGCTGATGAAACCGGAATTAAGACACCTCAATAACATTAGATGGCTTGACCATGCAGCAACAAGAGTGAAAGCTGAAGACAGGAACGATTCTGTTCTCGAGTTCATGCGTCTGACCAGCTACGATTTCGACTTTGCAGTTTATGTACCCAGTCTAAACTCTATAACTAGCGTAGTCCGCCTTTCTGACTCAGATTATTCTATGGTCTTTACGTCTGGTATTACACCTTATATCGGAGATAAAGAATCAGGTCCAACTGAAAAGTACATCCATAATTATGGAACTCGTGTTCATCATATAGCTTTCCAGACGGAGAATATCGAGGAGACTATCCAATCGTTAGGGCGGGATGGGATGAAATATCTGCTTGAGCTAGTCGGTTCTCCCGAGGAAGGTCTGAAACAAACTTTCACTGAGCCTTCGAAAAATACATTATTGGTGATTGAATATATACATAGGTATGGCGATTTTGACGGGTTTTTCACAAAATCTAATGTAACTCTCCTAACGGAAGCTACGGATAAACAATAACAGGCGAACTAGTATGTGTTGCTCTAAAATTTATTAAACTCTGTAGGGCGATTTGACTCCTTATTTCATTGAAATCTGATAGTTTAGAAGGCTTAATCTCTCTCGAATGATGCTCTTGTATATCCTTATTGTAAGATTCCACAAATAATGGTTATTTCACTGTTGAAATTGCCATTATTTCCAAATTTTTTAGCAAGGACGTTAAATTGATAAATCATCAGCTTGCTAGAATTATGGTAAGCTGTTGCAGCTACATTAGTAGGGCAGCTTATAAAGTTGTAATTTGCGGGAGGTTAATATTTATGAGAAATACCTATCCTTATCCTTCAGGAGAAAGCAAGATCAAATGGATTTCTACCGAGTGGTTGAGCGAGCATATCAACGACAAGGACTTGATGATTTTAGATATCCAGCCAAATGTCCATGACTACATTATGGGTCACCTGCCTAACGCTATTTACCTTAATGAAGGGGTCCTCAGATCTTCTGTGAATGGCTTGCCAGCTATGTATGTACCGCCTGAATCCATTGAGCCTATACTTAGCCGATGTGGCCTAAATCCAAACGTTCCAGTCATTGTCTATTCAGCTACCGGGAATTACAGCAAATGCACTGCAGGTTTGGGTGACGGATTGGAGCAAACAATGATGGCCTATTCGTTGATACGCTTTGGCCACAACCATGTCTACATTCTAGATGGAGGTCTTGAGAAATGGAAGAGCGAGGGCCATGAGCTCACAAAAATATTTCCAAAATGGAAACTCTCCACCTTCAAAGTCGATGTGCGCAGGGAGTTTTTCATAGAATATGACGAATTCAAAAAAATCAAAGATAATGACAATGTTATACTATTTGATGCCAGGCCGTTTGCTGTCTACGAGGAAGGAGGTTTGTGGATTAAAAAAGGCCACATTCCTGGAGCATTCAGCCTTCCCTGGAGGAGTCTCATGACAAATGAGAATGCAAAATTGTTAAAAAGTGATGCTGAACTCAAGGAGATCGTGGGAAAATTCAATATTACTGCTGATAAGACCCTCCTAATCTATTGTGGCACAGGGCGCGAGGCCACTAATGAATTCCTATTCTTCAAGTTCTATTTGGGTCATGATAAAGTTAGGATCTACGAGGGATCTTTCACGGAATGGTCCTACCATCCAGATAATCCTTCGGTCATAGGCAAAAATCCTCGCTAAGTTTCTCATGTGGATATGCTTTTTGAAAGAATAATATCTAAGGGGATTGCTCACTACTCTTACCTTGTGGGTGATAGAATAGATGCTATTGTGATTGATCCGAGGCGTGACAGCGATGTATATGTGCGAAAGGCGTCTGCTGAGGGAATGAGTATTAAACATATTCTAGAGACCCATAGAAATGAAGACTACTTTGCAGGTTCTATGGAGCTAGCACAATCAACGGGTTCAGAGATCTGGCATGCAGACGGCCAGCTGGATTATCAGTATGGACAATCCATAAAAGATGGCCAGAAATGGAAGGTAGGGAGGCTTGAGATTGAAGCTATCAATACCCCTGGGCACACTCTTGGATCGGTAAGCTATTTGCTTCGGGATTCAAGTGGTATTAACTGGGTGGTTTTCACAGGTGATACATTATTTGCCGGAGACGTAGGTCGCATAGATCTTATGGGGAAGGATATGGCTCCAATATTGGCTGGCCATTTATACAGCAGCATTTTTGGCAGACTCCTTTTGCTAGGCGATGAGGTTATTGTTTGTCCTGCTCATGGGGCTGGGTCCGTTTGCGGCGAATCGATAGCTGAACGCGTTTGGACAACAATTGGCTTGGAACGAATAAGCAATCCCAAATTGAAGTTCAAGGGAGAACAAGAGTTCAAGGCCAATCTGCTTAAGAGCCATCAGGAAATACCACCCTACTTTCGTAAGATGGAAATTGTTAATTTAGAAGGAAAACCTTTGTTTGGAGCTTTGCCGATTCCCAAGCCTTTGTCACCGCAGGAATTTGAAGTTATGGCTAAAAATGCCCAAGTAATTGATACTAGAATGGAAATTTGTTTTGGTGCTGCCCATATCCCAGGATCCCAATCGATTTGGATAGATGGGTTGGCAAGCTTTGCTGGGTGGTATCTGAGCTACGATGATCCAATTCTTTTGGTCAATGAGACAAATTATCCTGAAGAATCTGTGCGGATTCTTATTCGTCTGGGCTTTGACAATATTGCTGGCTATCTGTCAGGAGGCATGCTGGCTTGGCATATGGCCGGAAAGAATAGCGCATCCATTAAGACCATCACCGTCCAAAGTTTATGTAGCCTTATGGATCAGGGAATATCGATCTGGATTCTGGATGTCAGGAGCGAGGAGGAACTGAAGAAGGACGGGACTATTTCCGAAGCTCATAATATCCCTGTCACTCAGATTCCCAAACGTCACAATGAACTCCCAAAAGATAAATGCATTTACATCTTTTGTGGCAGCGGCATGCGTTCCATGATAGTTGCTAGTTATCTGCAAGGCCGCAGCTGGACGGATCTTGTTGTAATATTGGGAGGGTTTGCAGGTTGGAGGTCAAGTGCTTGCCCGATCAGAAAAACATCCTGATTTAAAGCAAAGAAATATTTATGCTGAGTCGATCTGGATTATTTCAATAGAATTCAAATGAAGATGCTCATTGAAACCGATATGATCAGCTTTATGAATCTACCTTAATAAAATTCTGCTCAGCTCATTCTCTTCATATTGACCACTGAATAGCAGATATGGAAAATAAAATGCTTTCTACCTAGATTATGCTCGAATTGTGATCGATAAATAATTTCAAGAAAAAAAAATTGAATGAGGAAATTTGAAATTCCTTTTTTTGTAGTAGTCGAGATAATTTTTCAATCCATTCATAAATAGAAATCCTGAATTACAATGAAAATGAGAAAATCATCATGAAATTTCGTAACACGCTATTGTTACTGTTTCTATTTATTCAGGCATCTTCGGCCCACTCTCCAATATTGCCCAAAGGAAATGAAAATATTTCATCTGCTACGCATATAGATGATCCGAGCAAGTCGTGGGCGATTTATGGCGAGCTTGACGATAGAGCAGCAAATTATTATTCATTTGAAATAGATAAAGGAGATAGGATATTACTCTCGCTTCTTACTTCTACCAATTTCGCTGAGAAGGACTTTACACCAAAAATGGCTCTTATGGGTACTGGAATCAAGTCCATGGGCAATCTATCCCCTGTTGTTGCCGTTCCAAATAACTATGGTGTCCAGGTCATTAAGACCGTTCATCCTGATGAAGCATTTTATGAGCCATTCGGGCAGGGAAGCTACTATCAGGTTGCTGAACTGGATATAGCTGCTCCGAGCTCTGGTAAATACTATGTCGCTATTTTTAATGAAAACCGAAGCGGTCATTATAGCCTTGCTGTTGGGTACCGTGAGGAGGTCTCTATGTTGGAGATGGTTCTGCTTCCTTTGCGACTACTATTCGTTTATCAATGGAGTGGGCAAAGCTTGGCTTTCGTTCTGATGCCAATTATTTTGGCAATATTAATCGGAATTATATTGATTTGGCGGAGCGTTAAACGGACTCCTTTCATGGTTGCAGGTACCATGGCCGGGATGCTGTTCTTAGGTTCTAGTGCCATGGTGCTTGTTCAAACTTTATTCCAATCTACAAGGGTCACTCTGGGACAAGATGCGATAATTTCTGTGGGGCTGGCAGTTATTTCAGCTATTTTCGGAGTAATAACTTTGCGTCTTGCCCATGGCGAAGCCGGACTTCTGCAAAGAGTGGCCTTGGCAGTGATCGGGACTCTTGCTTTGATTGCCGGTTCAGGCTTTCTTGTCGGTCCAGTGCTCGCCCTGGCGGCTAGTGTGTTGGCTTCCAAATCGTCCTAAGCTTTTCCCTTAATTATTCTTTTTTGTCTCTTATGTTTATCAGGTTGCGATCCCCCGCCACATAGCTCAACGAGCTCTTCGGGGTACGGCTCAAAGTAGGTCTGTTTTTTCAAGTAATAATCGTCAAATCGAACAATCCATTCTTTCAGGACATTAATTGGTGCAATCAAAGGAAGCTTTTTCTTCCTGTATTGTTCTAGACTCTTAAGAAAAAGGTCCTTCTCGCTCTGTGACAATCCAGAAAATCTTTCCATGGCATTTTTCATTACATAGATATTGCCCGTGCATCTGGATGGTTTAGAAAGAGCTTTGCCCAAATAATCTTCATACTGTATTTTAACGTATTGGGCATTATCATCAAGCTGCTTCAGCAAATTCTCCAATATCTTTGTCTCTCGTTGACAATGGGCCATGAGCAAGCGTCTATTGGAATTATGAAAGTTTTTCAAGTCCTTAAGAGAGCTGCCGGATTTGGCTTGTCTGAATGCAGCCATGATGTAAAGTTTGGTCAAGAAATGGTTTCTGATCTTGATGTTCCTAAGTCTACCTTCGTCTTCTAGAGCCAGATTAGGGAATGCATGCAAGATTGCGCCTCCAAATAGACCTGAAGTTCTCATGATAATCCCTGATTTGCCTAATTCGGTATAGACCTTTACATCTCGAAGTCCACAAGATGGTGAGCGAAACTTGAGAATAGATCCATCAATTTCCTCATGCAAGCTCACGAATTCATTTGCAAAGGTTTCCATTTTGTCTGTGAGATCCAAACCAGTTGTCGGCTGAATCAACCTGAGATTGCTACCTACTTTAACGATCCTTATTGGATCTCTAGGAATGCCTAAGCTGATCTCTACCTCTGCACAGATTGGCATGAAATCCACGTAAGGTTTGATCATATCTACAAAATCGCTGGGAATCATCTTGCCATCGTAACGACAATGGTCAAACTCGATGCACCGGCTAATAATTATCTTAGGCCTGACGAATTCTCGCATAATTTGCGTTTTCCAAGAAATTTATCTTGAAATAATTTATCTTAGTATATACCAGTTTCAGAAGAATCTTCACAAATTCTTAGTCTCTGCAAAAGAAGTCGTCTAATATGGAACAATTATTGTTCCTCTCATGTTTCAAGCCTGCGGAATCAATAGCTTTAATTGGCATACGCTTTCGGAATGCTGCCAAATTCTTGCGATCAGGGCAGTATTGACTATCATAATAGATCCTCCAAATCTCCTCAACTCCATTCTCTTCCAAACTGGATCCCAAAACTGATTCAAGCTCTCGTAGTGCCTTTGTTAATCCCTGACCATGATGGCAGAAGATTTTGCGACCCACAAAAATTGAGATCCAGCTCTCTGCCTCATTCCCTAGAATAATTATAGTTCACCGAAATACATAAAATAATGCGTTGCTTAATATATCCATATGAAGGGGAATATCATCAGAGTAGAGCGGGCTGATGAACTGGAGGAGAGCTTAGCAGCAGTGAGTGATAACGATATCAAGATCAAGCTCATCTTTCTCAATGCCTTTGGCAACTGCAACATACCATATGAAACTGCATGTGTGCTTTGTGGAATACATACTTCGACCGGATCGTGTGGGTAAGGAGATGGAACGAAAGAGGCTATGATGGCCTCAAAGAGAGCGGGAACCAGGGCGGTAGGCCAGCTAAGCTTTCTGAAAATGATCTTAAGCGGCTGGAAGAGATCCTGAAGGAGAAA
>JALHSR010000113.1 GCA_022865315.1 Methanotrichaceae archaeon
AAATCAAGCTCATTTAAGATCGTTGAACAAAAAAACTTGGACAATTGATCCCACAAACTTTATGCATTTAAGTTGATCGTAATCCTCAACATTATAATTAACCACAAAGATGCTAAAATCATGGAGATGATTCTTGTATACATGATTCAAAATATATGCTAATATTTTAAAGAGTTTTTCTTATAATTGACAAGCACACAAACAAATAGAAGAGGCTTTTGAAAGGGATGCCTAAAAAGAGACAGAATCTAATATGCAAAAAGGGCAATAAAAAAACCTAACAGCATTGGATTGACTGTATCGCAATGAATACCCCACCAACTAAGCCTAGACCGCATTCACGAAAACGTCTCCAGCGTCCTCTGATTTTCATCTTCTGCAATGACTTAACCATCAGTCTAGGTGAGACTCGGGAGCCTTCCTCGAAGCTTATTGAACAGAGGGATTGCACAATCTAAAGAAAAAAAGCTTTGGAGAGACGAAATCGATTTAAAAGCCAATAAATTTGTCCGGAAGGATTGATCGAAAAACGGATTACATATTGTGAGGGTGTGAAATCTACGATAAAAGAATTATGCGGCAAAAACGCGGGGATTCTGCTATCCCTTGTTGTTCTGATAATATTGGTCTGTGAAGGAGGCGCCGTGGAGAAGACAATTTACGTAGGTCCTAAGCAAATGGACTGTGTTGGCGTTGCTCCCCAGAAATGTTTGCAAGCGAAGGAAAAATCCTCCGAACCTTATGAGCTATTCTATGACCGGATTGAAGGATTCTGCTACCAAGAAGGTTATAATTATGTGATACTTGTTGACGAGACAACTGTACCTAATCCACCTGCCGATGCATCTAACAACAAGTGGAAGCTAATCTCAGTATTGAGCAAGATGGATTCTTCTGGAAAGTCCACGGCCATGAACCTGGAGAATGTTTCCTGGTCTCTTGACTATTATCTCAATGGGCAGGGCGAAACAACCTGCGTTCTGCCCAGTGCTGGGATAACGGCCAGATTCGAGGCGGGATGCGTCGTTGGCAAAGCCGGTTGCAACAACTACTTTGCCAACTATAAGGCTACAAACGGGAGTTTAACGATTGGTCTAATAGCCAGCACCATGATGATGTGTTCTGATGAGATCATGACCCAGGAATCCTGCTATTTGGCAGATCTTGGGAGAGCAGCCAATTATAATGTCCTAGGCGGTCTGCTGAAAATCTCCGACGATAACGACACGCTGCTATTGACCTATTCGGAGGAATTGGTTCCATCCTTTATTAATAAGACTTGGATGATGACCTCCTACAACAATGGCAAGGGTGGCCTCGTTTCCTCTCTGCAGGGCACAAAAGTGACCGCCTTTTTCGACGATAACGGTCATGTTTCGGGAAGCGCTGTATGCAACCAATATTCAGGGACCTACCAGCTAAATCGCAGCGCTCTGGAACTAATTGGCCCTCTGGCAACAACTCTCAAGTACTGCATTCAGCCAGAGGGGATTATGGATCAAGAGCAAGAATATCTGGCAGCTCTGCAATCCTCTGCGTCCTTCGAGATCGAGGATAGAGTGCTGACAATCTTTGACATGAACAAGACACGAATGGTGACCTATGGGGAGGAGATCCTCTCCTAGGTTTCATGAACGAAAGCAAGATTCATTGCGGCTTTCCGTTCCGAGGCCCAATTCATGAGTCATGATTTTCATCGATTTGCGATGCTGCTCCTGAGAGTCTCTTACTTTACTTTAATTCATCAGCGCCATTCGTAGGTCCGTCTCCCAGCGGAACAAGGCTTTTCTTTTGAGGTTCCTCAGAACAGATACATAATACCATAGCAAGAGAGGAGATGATGAACTTCACTGAGTGGGCTAACAACAAAGTCAAGAAGTTGACATGGGTAGACATCGGGCTGATAAAACTGAGTGTTGCAGCTTTTGTGCTAATGATCGCAAAGCTCTGGTCACCTTTATTGAGCTTAGGATTGGAACTGGATTGGGCTAATATTCATAGTGTTTGCGATAATTCCTGTAAGGAATTTTTGGAAGGCCTGAAAATGGGTGCCAAGGCTGACATCTGACAGACCAAAAAACTCCTTATTTTGAGTGAATTACTGAGACTTCTGCATCTAGGCATCCCACGTAGGATGCTACGACTAGACCACACCATTTACGCCTCTAGGATAACTGGATGAGGAATCCACTGTGATATTTAATGCCAACTTTTTGAATTGCATAGAATGATCGATTTATCTCGATAATCACACGATTAAGAATGAGACTGCTCTGAAAATTATCTTTGCCGACCTGATCAAAGTCAATCCTGTTGTAGTATTCATAAACACCGGCATCAAAGCCTCAGTTGTATGGTTCGTCTAGGAACTCATGGGATACTACTCCAAGCTATATGCTTTCCAAGATTGGCTCGCAGGGCAGGCTTACGAGGGTAATACAAGCGATTAAAAGTGACCGCATCATTCAGGCGAGAGCTTATATGCTCTGGCAAAATTGATGGATTGGAGTGGAGGCAAGATATGCGCATTTGTCCGCCGTTTGGAGAAAGCAGAGATCGGTTCATATTCAAAAAACTGTGTTAGATGGTCATGAGGTACTTATAGTTAGGGTCAAGTCGCATACCTTTGACGAGCGGGTAGTCCTCTAAAGTAAGATCAAATCCTAATTAACAATGGTGATAAAATGGCACAAAAAGATGTCTTCAAAGCCGCGAAGACTGCTTTGATCCTCTACGGTGCATACCGCAATGTCGTCCTGATGTCATTGTGCAACCACGCGAATTTCAAATATCAGCAAATTAGATGGAATACGATCTACCGGTATTTTGCCAGAGTATCCCATATGCCAAGAGTATAAGGGCCATAATCAAAATTTCCGATGAAATAAGCGTCGGTTATTACCTCAAATTCGACGATTTGGTTTTCGACTTTATGAACTGGGTAATAACGTGTTAGTAGGAACGAACTCTGTAATAGATGGCACCTGCGAAATTGGCAATAACGTCAGTATCCAGACAGATGCTTATATTACTACTTATACCACCATTGAGGATGATGGTTTCATCGGTCCATGAGTTTCGTAACAACCAATGATAAATATATAATTTATGGCGTTTAATGGTCCCACTATTAAAAAGGGCGCAAGAATCGGGGGCAATTCTACTAATCTTCTCGGCATCATAGTTGGGGAAGGAGCCATTGTTGGTTCAGGAGCTGTTGCCACGAAGAACGTCCCACCCGAAGTAACCGTAATAGGTAATCCAGCGAGAATATTGAAAAGTAGAGATGCTTAGCTATGGCGAAGAAAAAAATTGCGGTTGTAGGTATGGGATATGTTGGTATCCCGGCGGCAGTATTATTAGCCAATGCAGGCTATGACGTAACAGGTATCCAGAGGCGGTCGAAGCGGTCCGGCTGGAAAATAGACTGGTTAAATCAGGGCCGTTGCCCCATCGGAGGGGATGAGCCTGAATTGCCCGAAATGCTGCAGAGTGTGGTTAAAGCCAGAAAATTCAGAGTTACCGATGATTATTCAGCCATCCAAGATGTAGATATTATTCTTATCGATGTCCAGACTCCCACGGACGAAAATCATGTTCCACAATATGAATCGTTAAGAGAAGTAGCCCACCAGATCGGTAGACTGCTCCGTCCCGGACAGATAGTCATTATCGAATCCACTGTAGCACCCGGGACTACCGAATATCTGGTCAAACCCATTCTGGAGCAAGAATCTGGACTCAGAGCCGGACTTCCGGATGGATTTGGCCTTTGCTTTTCTTATGAAAGGGTGATGGTAGGCCGGTTAATACACAATATCCGCGAATATCCCAAAATCGTTGGTGGGATAGATGAGGAAACCACCCGCCAGAGTGTAGAGGTATACCGGTCGATTGTCAAAGGTGGGGTCCACGGGACTGATCCCATGACAGCCGAGGTCTCAAAAACGGTGGAGAATGCCTACCGGGATGTACAGATCGCCTTTGCCAACGAGGTTGCCTTATTATGCGAATCGTTAGGCGTCGATGTCTACGATGTTAGAAAGTTCGTTAACGGATTGCCCAACGATCCATCAGCGCCCCATGCCAACCCAGTTAGAAACATGCATTTTCCGGGAGCCGGTGTCGGTGGCCATTGTCTGCCAAAGGATACCTGGCTGTTGATGCATGGTTTTAATGAGTATGCAAAATATAAAGCGGGAGAAACTCATAGAATACAATATCCATCCTCCCTGTTAATTGATGCCAGAATTTTAAATGATTGGATGCCAGTCCATATGGTAGACCTTCTGGAGTCAGCTTTAAAAGAGGCTAAGAAAGAGTTGAAAGGGGCCATGATCGGTGTTTTAGGTTATGCATTCCTGGAAAATTCTGATGATCCCAGAAATTCACCCACAGTCCCTCTCTTAAAAGAGCTGGAGAAACGGGGATCACGATATGTAGTGCATGACCCATACCTCAGGGAAACTGAAGAGGGTTATCTAATAGAATCGGACCTAGATAAAGTCCTGAAGGGTTGTGATGCGGTGGTCTTGATGACTAAACATAACGAATACAAATCTATTGGGCCAGACAGATTGGACAATCTTTTAAAAACAATGGTGATCATTGACGGTAGAAACTTGTTTGAACCTGAGAAATTCATCGCCGCGGGGTTCATATTTAAAGGCGTCGGTAAAGGCAATATTAATAAATTATAATCTCTCTCCTCTTAAAAAGGAGTTTTTTCCTTATCTGCTTAGCTTCTTCTCCTTCCAAGGAGAAAGTTAGTTCTGAACGTGATTTAGGAATTAAAATGATTGGGATTAACTCGAAGTGATTAGGGTTGGGAGAATCTAAAACTTAATACTTTAAACTTAAAATCAAACAAAAATCTGCTGCCTTTTCGCCAACTGGCACGTCTTTATTTTTTTATAAAAAATAATTTACTTTCATAAGTCATTAATTTTCCCAATGTATCATTTATTGAGTGCCTTCTTCGAAGTAGAATGCCCGATCGTCCAGCTTGGCCAGATACTCCAGGACAGGGTTCTAGTTCTGCCTGTCTAATCTCATCTACGCTTAAGATACTCCTGGGACGCTGCACGTTATGGCTTGCCAGCCCCCATAGAACTTTATCGTATGGGCCTTCGAGAAAATGATATCATTTTCTTGGAGATCGTTGATTATAGGAAAATTATGAGGGTTTTTACGATCTTCTAAGCGAGATGTTCTCCATCCCTCGTTTCCCAATAATTCGTACTATCCTGCCTTGGGCTTCCAGCTCACACAGGATATGCTCCAAATTTCCAGGCTTAATGTCCATCGACCGCCGAAGCTCCCTTAGAGTTATAATGCCGTCCTTCGAGGCCAAAATCTTGAGCATTCGATCACGATGATTATGTGGTAGTCGTTTCATAAGAACCCTTTCCAAATGGTAAGACCATATCTTCCAATAGGATCTTCGATATGCTTTCAGATGCTATTGGGGGATTCATAGACTGATCATTTCTGTTTATCAGCCATCTTCATCTCTTCAGCTTTCCTCTTCTCTGCTCTTGCCTCCTTGAAACTGGCTTGTGCCTTATCCATATCGGCGATTACTTTGGCATTAGCCTCAGCATTTGACACCTCTACATTTTCATTTATCATTTTTGGAGACTCTTTTTATGCTTCTAATTCTAGTACGACGTCTTTGAATAAAAAGCTTTTGGTACCTAAGTTTATGAGTACTATTGTCTATATAAACTAAAAGGTTAGTATATTGAAGTATAATGCCCAAACCATAAGGTTTAAACCATACGATTTAATGTTCGAACCGTTCAGGCCAATAATTGATGTTTATCCTCCCTGATAATGGCAATTCAAGAGATTTCGATAGTTTGGGCATAGATCTCAGCGGTCTGCTTGGCAATCCGGGTCCAGGTGAAATACTTTTCTACTCGTCCTCTGCCTCTTTTTCCCATTTCCATTATAGTATACCGAAATACATAAAATAATGTATTGCTAAATATATCCATATGAAGGGGGAAATCATCAGAGTTGAGAGGGCTTGGGAACTGGATGAGAGATTAAGAGTAGAAACAGATAACGGTATCAAAATCA
>JALHSR010000114.1 GCA_022865315.1 Methanotrichaceae archaeon
CTTATAGGTAAGTCTAATCCTCATTTTTCCAGGAACATTAACCATTTAGAATAAATTCTTTGCCATCAGCATACTGTTGTCGACTCGCAATCTCATCACATTCACTCCTCGCATTCTAGAGGGTTATATTAAAAGCTTCCCAGGCATCAAATAGAAGCGATTCAGTCGAAACTACAAGTCCACACGGCATACTCACAAAATAATAAGCGTTTCGGAGATGGCAGCACTCATAAGATCGGCGCTAGATATCAGTGATGGATTGGAGGCATTCGCATGATCTGGTCTAGGCGTAGCGGTTGGGGTATCCATTGCGATATTGTGAGTCCCAGGTTATTCGAGCTACAGGCAGCCAAGTAGATTCTGGTCGAGATATACGATATTCGGATATCGGAGGTGGATGATATGATCAGGCAGCGTATTGCGAATTCCATCTAACTGGGATGGATTTTAATCTGTACAATGCTGCTAGGAGATCATATCTTTTGTAAAATCTGTAATTAGAATAAGGTTCATCTCTAATTAGCAGCAAATCAATCCTAAGCAATTTTTAGGAGGTGAACAAAGAATGGCAAAATTCCATATCAAATGGCTGAAAAACGAGTCGCTAATGCCACAAGATCCTGCTATGATGGCAAAGTTACAGCTATCAATGCTCGAAGGAGTTAAGGCATCTTTGAAATCTGGTAAGCTTACTGACTGGGGATCGTATTGTGATGCATCAGGTGGATATTGCGTCATGGAAGGAAACGAAGCTGAGATTTTCGATGAAATACTGAAATGGTATCCATATGTTTCATTCGATGCAAAGCCTGTTCTTAGTGTAGATCAAGTTATAGGTGGAATCAATAAAGCTATGACTGAATCGAAGCCAAAATAATTTGGATCATCTAATTTTTTGACACTCAAATCGTTTCCAGAACTGCTACTAATCAGTAGGATTAAACAGTTTGTATAGAATGCATTTTCATTCAATGTAAAATTGATCGCAGCATATTGGTTTCCGTCAAGTCTTATACTTGAATTTCAATCGGTTGGGTAAATCATGGAGCTATGTTTTTAGTTATTAAAAGCCTAAAAGCACTAAAGGCCCAAATAGACAACAGAACTCCCCTTTTTTATACTGATTTCTTGAATCTGTGGGAGAAGAACGATGTTTATCGAATGTTCCTATATTACAAAAAGAAGGCGGGATTAAAAAACAAGGTAGTGTTCATGTCTTTAGCAGACATACGCCGGCAACGATCATGGTATCGAAAGGTAGTCAAAGAAGTCCAGCGGCACCGAGATATCCGAACAACTCTCAGATACGTCCATGTGGCTGATAACATCAAAAGAGAGCTGTATAACCGATGTTTAACTTTATTTAATCAATAGGCTATTAGCAGGCACTCATCAGCGACCATAATGATCTCATATTTACGCTGCATTAAATATATTGTTTTACTTAAAAATCCCCAACTGCCGCCTTTTCAAACGAAAAATAGATATGATATCAATAGGATAAGCATGGCTATCGGGGCAGGCGAGACCCTCGATACCCAGGTGCATGAAACCACCTGCGTATAGCTGAAAAATGCTATCCCCTCATCTCGCAGGCGAGCGTGGATAGTTGTGTCCCATGATCATCATACGAACTATCCCGCTCGTCAAACTCAATCGTCAAAAATAGGAAGGATTCTTTCTGCTCGCTTATAATTTTAATATTACTATAATGTTAATTTCAATTATCGGTATGCATTGCCTCTTCACACTACAAAAAACACGACTGCTGCTTTCCAACCAAAAAATGGATATAATATTATGAGATAACCGTGCCTATCGGGGTTGGCGAGGCCTCGGTATACGGTGCATAAAATCTTCACGGTGGATGGCTGTAAAATGCTGTCCATCTCATCTCGCCAAATTCGACCAACACCGACGAGCGGGTAGTGTGGTGCAGCTCAGCTTTCCTCCTGGGAACTACTCGCTCGTCAAACGTATGTTAAGCGTTTTATGAAGTTCATCACAAGATCATAATAATTATCTGAGACTATTAGAGACGATCGGAGACTATCAGGTGCAAACCTTCTAGTTTGGGTATTATGTTAAGCTTTTAGTTTATATAGATAATAGTACTTCTAAACTTAGATACCAAAAGTTTTTTATTTAAAGGTGTCGTATTAGATGTAGAAGCATAAAAGGAGACTCAAAAAATGACAAGCGAAAATGCAGAGAAAGCAAAGGCTGAGGCTAATGCCAAGGTAATAGCCGATATGAATAAAGAACAAGCCAGTTTCATGGAGGCAAGAGCCGAGAAGAGGAAAGCTGAAGAGAAGAAGATGGGCTGATAAACGGAAATGATCAGGTTTATTTTTGCGGAGATGCAATGATGGAATTAGGAAAATTTTTCATAGAGTGTGGGGATCACCTGCGAGACCTGTGCGACAGATTGTGGTGCCCCATTTGTAAAGACCGAGAGACGGCGGCAAGAAAAACCGAACACATTGACACATGAACTTAGCTGGTTTTGTTATGGTGCGAAAAACAACAGTCACATTATCCGAATCGGTCAACAAGACGCTCAAATTGTACACCGTTCAGACAAGAAACAGTATGCATGCTCAAAGCAAAGTTATCGAAGAAGCACTACGAGAATTCTTCGAGAGGAGAAATGTGAGTATCGAGCAGTAGGAAGAATCTTGTGAATTGCCATTATAGTAAGTTGCTTGTCTCTCTTCTTATCAAGGTTAAATATTTCTAAAGATATTAATCATATTGTTAGACAGTTCTCTTTTGCAGAGAAAGCTTACTCCTTTGCAATATTCCATTTGAGTTTCAGAGCAGTTAGGATCTAGTGTAAAGCCGTTTATGTGCCCTATTATCTGCCTGTTAAAATCCTAACATTTTTAAAAATTCCCAAGCAGGGTATTTTCTCTTTTGGATATTCTCTTTGCTATACTCACCCCATCCATATTTTTCTCTTAATGCCCTTACTTTGAATGCTGGTACTACTTCTTTCCTGTACTCCGAACGTTTATGCTTACCAGCTGCAATATTTTTTTCCATTTGTTCTTCGGTCTCCCAATCAATCGATTCAAAACCCATCGGAAAACCCATTGCTCCCGTATCTGTAGTGTATGCGGTTACCAGAGTGAGCTGGCCAATAGGAGGAGTAGATTCACTATCGGGCTCTGGCAAGTCTTTTTCTTTATGATCCGCTTTGGCCTCGCTCTTGATGTCTGTTGGGTCTATCCATTTATAGATGTATGTGGCCTCTCCCGCTTCACATGAAACAGTGAGTTTTTCATCACCTTTATTTTTAAATCCTGCTGGAAACGCTCTCTCTACAAAAAGAGTATCATCCGGTTTCGTTTTCACGCCATTGTGGCCGGAAACTGCGGCTCGCCACCTCTCCTCCCCCTTCTCACCAGACTTATCAACAAGTATGAGGTCTGGTAAAAATGCAACATTTATATGAGCTCCTGGAGAATTAATCTGCCCAGTATAGGTGTACTCATCGAAACTGGCGGAGATTGTGAGCTGAACTTTCTCCTGTGAAGCATATATCTTTTTAGGTACAGTCCACGTAAAGGATACCCGATAGTGATCTTTTCCGTCCGTTGATAGGATTGTGACATCTGCCTCGCCGGATTTGATATTACTTTTAAATGTGTCAGATTGTGGTAGTGTTCTGTATATAGGATCGTCAGTCTGTTTTTCCCAGTATCCAGTCTCTTTAAGCAGAGCAGAAGGTTCTTCAGCCTCTTCAGCTGGAGTTTTACTATCTTGGCCAACAACATAACCAATTGACGCAATCAATCCTATAGCCACTAAGATGATTACAAACTTCACATCTCCCATAGACCTCAATCCTATTAATAATAATAATAATCGCAAATAGATAATCATATCTCTGTTTGTTTTCCATCCTTCGTAGTCAGCCAATCTTAATTGGATTAATACGGGTTGCTGACTCGACGACCAAACTCCATGACAGGCAACAATGAGCCTTGTAGTCACTTCCGATTGCGCAGGGACGAAATGCTATGGCGGGGTGTGTCAAATAGACTATAGCTAGTTAGAACATTACAGGTAAATCATAGAGAAAGATTACTTCAGAAAATAGGAGCAGAACCGGCAGCCTTAGGAGGGATGGTAAGTAGCTACGGGCTTGCTCCTGCTATTTATTTTTTTAGATAAAAAAGTCTGGTAGTGCGAGAATCCGAACCCCGCACATAATAACAAAAGAATGGGCGCATTAAAAAATGAGCAGGGGGACGGTGATAAGAACGCTGCTACGGTATCATCGTCACTTCTTCTTAGGCGGTCTCCAATGACGAGGCGGAGGCGAGAGGGCGCATACCACCTCGGCATAGAGATTCCGAAAACGCTTAATCGCTCTTTCCGCTTGCGGAAATCGGTCACCGATCATTTCACGCACTTGGTCGCTGCTAAACCCGCGTTCTCTTAAATATGACATCTCGTGGAGGATCTCTAGCTCCTTGTCCGAAAGTTTGCTAATAACGAGTTCAACAATTTTGCTATCCGGAGAAGCCGTTGATTGTGCCACATGCGGCTCCAATTTCTTCAAACGCTTCTCCAAGTCTCTCAGGCCAGCAATCACTTAGTTCCCTCCAACTTCGAAACGCGTTTCGTGAGATCCTCCTCCAATTTGGCCAAACGATCCTTGATTCCTCGAACTTCTTCTGCATCGATCGCAAGCCGTCTTACATTCACCCACGCATTGGCGAGACTGGCAATTTTCCCAGCATGATTTATACAATCGCCTGAA
>JALHSR010000115.1 GCA_022865315.1 Methanotrichaceae archaeon
GCGTGAGCTATCGAAATTAGCTGAATAAAGTTGGAAAGATGGCAGGAATGGCCAAAATCAAGCTCATTTAAGATCGTTGAACAAAAAAACTTGGACAATTGATCCCACAAACTTTCTGCATTTAAGTTGATCGTAATCCTCTTTTGTCTGAACAATGTAACTTTGAGTGTCTCTGAAATAGGATTGGATAGCTTCAGAGTTGTTCGTACATTGCACAATTATATACTTTAGCTATCTTGGCAAGACTGACATGAAGCTCCAGTAGTATCGCTAAAAAAAATGATTAAAGTCATGGGGGGTTCGACGAGGCTTCTATCGGCCTACTAGCTGCTAGTTTCATTGTAAGCTTCAATTGGATTCAAGTCGGGAGAATAGGGAGGTAGATACACTAGATAGAGCCCAAGCTCTTTTGCTTTGTCCTTAATAAGTTTGCTTCGAAGGGATGCGAAGTTGTCTCCGTTCCATCTTCCCAATACACTGATCCAATGGCCCGTATCATAGCCCTTTTCATTAAAGCTCCCATCTCGTTCCTTATTCTCGTTCTTATAATATTCAACGTAGTAGCCAATTCTATTGCTATATTCATATGAGGATTTCGAAAAAACCCATGGGAGCGCTACTGGTAGCCCTCAGCGAGCCTTTTCTGTGAAATAGATATTTCTGTCGTCCGTCCCCAGCACAACGAACTTTCCCGTGGCCAGAATGCTATGGCTGTGCTTGAGCGCGGCCACCCTAGTTCCTGGACCCACCACCGACTCCCGGGGCAGAATCACGTTCTCCCCCACAACGGGTATCTCGCCTTCATCAGTACCGTTGGCATTAAGCACGCAATCCTCCTCGATGATGGTATGCCTTCCCACTATGGCGCGGTTTATGGTGACCCTTGGCTTTATGTTGGAGAAGCACATGACCAAGCTTTTTCTAATCTCTACACTGCGCCGGATCAGGCTGGTGTGCCCTATATGCGAGTCCTCAATGACCACGCCATTCTCTATGCGGCAGTTCCTTCCTATGGACACGTTCCCCTTCAGCTCGATATCTCCCGAGTCCAGGTTCTTTTTGATCTTAGCCAGGGTGCTGGGGTGTATCCACTGGGCGGGCCAGTACTCATGCCGGAAGGTGAAGTGCTTTAGTTTGCCAGCCATCAAATCCATGGCCGCCTGGTGCAGCCTTTCCGGCGTGCCTATCTCTATCCAGTAGCCAGTAATGGGGAAGCCGTAAACGGGATAGCCGTTCTCTGTCAAATAGGGGATCAGGTCTCCGCCTATGTCGCGGGCTTTGTCCCCCATCTTCTGGAGCACCTCGCGTATCTCAGGCGAGAAGAGGTAGACGGCGGTGTTGATCATCCTGCTGGGCTCAGTGCCGCTCTTGGGCTTCTCCACAAAGCGCTTTACGCGTAGGCCTTCCTCGATACTGGCCACTCCATACTGGGAGATATCCTCCGTGGCATCCGTTTCCTTGAGGACCACGGTTAGGATGGGCTTGTGCTTGTGATGGAACTCTACGAGGCTCTTGAGGTCTATGTCTATGAGGTTGTCTCCAGAGACTACCAGCAGGTCATCGTTGATGTCATAGTAGTTCATGCAATAGCGAAGAGAGTCTGCGCTGCCATTGTCCTCATATAACGGTTGATAACAGAAGTCCTCGTAGTCGGTGACCCCCAACCTCTTGAAGAAACCATCGCCTGCTTTGAAGTAATTGCTCAGGTTGAGGGTGTTGCTGGCGCCCTTGCTGCCCAGGATGAACCTGCTGCAGCCCTGACTCGCTAAAATCCGGAAGAGATTGGCGATGATGGCGGTGTCGCACAATTCTACCAGGGGCTTGGGCTGGTCTAAAGTAAGCGGGTACAAACGCGTTCCTGAGCCACCAACCGTGGCTAAGACCTGGGGAAACATAGTTGCACTAAGCATTGAATGATTATTAAGCTTGTCTCTGATTCTGATAAACTGAAAATTGGGTTTCACCTAGTGTCAGCTATAGAGAGCAAGAAGCTATGAAATTCAGCGAATTCGACGTACAATCAAAACATAAACGCTCATAGTTTTCAAACTAGGCGTAGAGGCTGTCTCAATGAAATGGACCGAGACCGCCGTGCTCTGAAGAAAAGAACTGGGTTTATAGGCAGAAATTTTACAAAATCTCACAAAATTTTACAGAATCTATGTGTGTTTAAAAGTTTATCAATTGTTTAAACAGTATGCTTAAATGTTTATCAATTGCCTAAAAGCAGTATCCCCGGCCACTTAAAATAATTAATTGGTTAATCCTTAAAAAAGGAATATCTTGGAATCCGAATCTACTTCAAAAGTGACGACCGAAACAAAGGTGTCCAGCTTCCAGCTGCCCATCCCATTGATCTCCTCCCATACATTTTGATATTCATCAATCGAGTAACATCCCTCTTTCGATGCATCTTCTTTCGATATATCACCTAATCGTTCTTGATGCACGTCAATCAGTTTAATCTTGCAATAGATCTCTTTTGAGAACCGGCTGTTCTTTACAGCTAATAGAGTGCCTGGACGCATACGTTTAGCATACTGGTCCTTCCAGTTCCTACGTGTCTGAGTCTTTCGGCCTTCCATAATCATCCTGATATGGTCAGACCGAAAAGTGATGGAGTTCATGCTGAGACCTCTACAATCCCACGCGAGACCAGATCATCATTAACGGATGGCACGAAGCATCGCCTCCTTAACCTGTGGAAATGGCCGCTGTTCCAATGCAGCTGTATTCATGCTCCAACCACCCCTACATCGTCCCGTAATGGATAGCCGCAACCTGGAAGGGCACAATAGACTTTGCCATACTTCTCTACACGGCCATGGCCAGTTAGATTAGCACCACAAACGGCACAAGTTATGTCCTCCTGCAACGGTTGCGGTTGTCGATGTCGATCAGCTCGATTATTGAAATGCAATTCCCGTCTATGCGCTGCAAGCTGTGCCAGCACTTCCTGTGCAGCAATGCTGTTTACATTCGGCCACTTCGCAGCAATGCATACTGGAATACCGACCACTTCTGAAAGTTTGATTGGATCAGTAATGCCCTCGTTCAGGGCGCTCTTGATCTTGCGGCATATCAAGACATCATCAAGGTATTCTGGAGAAAATTGTTCCTCGACCTGCTGGAGATCTGCCTCAATAGAATCGCCAACGTGTGAACTTACAACCTCTTCACAACCCCCCTTATCGATATCTATCGGACTTACAATTTTTTTTACAATATCCTTACAAGTATCATTTTCGACATCGGGTGATGACTTTACAACCTTACAACCCCTTTTTCGGTCAGACAGAGCAGAAATAATTTTTTCAGCTCCACCAGAATCCTCCTCCTTTTCAAATCCTATATCTACATTATCTTCTTCTAGCTCTGTACCTTTTTCAGGTTGTATAGTAGTAGTATTCTTCTTACTGTTATTGATTAGGGGGGTTGTAAGCTGGGTTGTAAGTGGGTTGTAAAGGGGTTGTAAGGGGTTGTAAGCTTGATCGTCTTGATAATCATCCGGTAACGTTACAAATGCCTCATCAGCAATATCGAAAGCTGTAACACTCGATTGATATATCGTTTCACCATGATCGCCCTTCTTTGAAGTGACGTATGGTGTATTTTCCATGATCGTCTTCAATTGGTTTGAGACTGCTTGTTGACTCTTCTCCAACTTCCGAGCTATATCCGCCTGAGTGGGTTCAAAAAGTGAGGAAACTGCTCGTACAATCGCTTTCTGTGAGTTAGTGAGCTTCGTCTTGTGGCTTACCTTTCGTTTCAGGAACAGCTCTTTGGCATCGGCAAAATCCTGTTTCAGGGCATATAACCATCCATCTTCATCGATGTGCCTCTGTTCATACCGAAGTATAGCAAATGCTTCCACCAAATCCCAGAATTTCTTTTGAGTCCGATAGTCTCGGACTAACAGCCATTCTGCCTTTTCGGCACACGGTATAACGACCTTGAAGGTGGGGTGATCCTTGATTCTGCCAATGATGTATCGAGCAACCTCAATTTGCCAATCAACATTAAATGCAAGCGTCTTCTTGGCACGTCTTCCTTTGATAAACTTGCATACCTCTTTGGCGTGTTCATCACTATCATCCACATCCAAAGAATATTGCCTATCGATCAGTTGTTCGCTGGCGACGCTATCCACGCTGGATAACCACCACCCCACCCTGGCAGCCATTTCGTGAGGTATGGGCTTTTGGTCTTTGTCCAAAGCAGTATGTTTCTGCCGCTCCTGAAAACGACCCATTGCTCGTTTTAATGTATGGATCAGATCAGGACTCCACTCTACATCATCGCTAAACACGATCAAACCGTCTCGCCAATCGATGTAGTATGGTGCCTTTGCGCTTATCGAAGTGTCTTCCTTCCACTTAGGCGGCACAAGATGTAGCACCGCCCTTGCCGCATCGGTCTTCCCCTGCCCTTTATCGCCAGAGATGGCAGGCTGTATTCCGGCACTTGTTTCTGAATTAGTTGATGCGATCGAAGCCAGTAGATGTTTAATGACCTCTGCATCTCCTTTGTGGTTGCGTTGGGCTTGCAGTGTTAGAAATTTCACGACGTTACCGCGTCGCATAATGATGTTCCCTATTCGGGCAATCTTTTCCGGTGTCTGCGACTCTGGTTTTTGTAGTTTCTCGCTTTCCCGCTTCTCCGATATGATCTTATCAATCGCTTCTTTGACGGCGGTCTTTGTTGTTCTTTTCAATCCCAGGTCATCAAATACAAATTCAAATTCAATAGCATCAGATAACTTGAGATCGGCCAATGCCTTCAAGTGTTCAGGCTTATTGATTTCTTTCGGATTCTTTTTGATCAACACCTTGAGGGCAACCAGAGAGTCCTGGCCGTGTCCAGTCCATTCACACCCTTGACACCTATTGGCCGGAATAGTGCCCTCGTCTCTGAGCGTCTTGCATCGCCAAGTTTTGCGCCCTTTCTCAATCCAATTCTTAAGGATATTGTTGATCTGGTAATTTGTTTTCTTAATGTCATAATCGTTTAGGCGGCTGAAAAACTCATGCAACGCGTCATCAGAATAGCCAGCGCAGAGCAGCTCAGTTGCTAGGGCGACCCGGCCTTTGTGTTCATGTGCCGCGACTTCTTCCAGGTGCTTGATATCCTTATTTAGGACGATATCCTTTATGCATGGCTTGATATCAGGATCAGTTTCAACTTCGCCTAATGTCTTAGTACGTTCCGGTGAGACAATTTGAGTCTTGTTAACGATCTCGGATTCGGTATCATCAGCTGGTCTGCCTGCCTTTATGAGATCCAGGATAATATCAAACTGGACGATCTCAAGCTTCTCCGGTGCTGAAACCAGCTTCGACCGTCTATGTGGTCGTTCCTGTGTTCCCGCTCCTTTTCGCGTCATCGTTCCAAAGACTTTTGAGATCCGGGGGCGGTCGAACATTGCAGTATCAACCTCAACCTTTCCCTTGAACCGATTAGGCAGTATGCTATTTGCTGCTTCGAGTGCCCTCTTGATCCGGTTGCTCCCTTCTTCGGTTGCAGGTAGATCAGCAAGATATCGGAGCTGTCCGCCATTGCCCGAGTCACCAATGACAGGCTCCGACCAGCCTATCATAGAGAGCCTATCTTTCAACCACAGCGCAGCCTCTAATCCAGCCTGATGTTCTTCATCAGTAGTGCTATCTTTTTGATTGCCATTTGATCTGATGGGATCAAAATCGAATAATATGCCCGTGATTCGGTCAATATCTTCGCCTTTTGTTCTCGATCCAGGTTTGACTCTATTATTTAGCTTGAGAGGCTCTTTTTCTCGCGTGAATGATTCGGGCTTGATCTTATTCAAGCCAGTATAGATGGCTAATGTATTATCCTGAGCATCATATTTCCCAATTTCATCAAGTAGTTTCTCGATATTATCAAAATGGCCGGGCAATATTTGGCCTGATTTCTTTAATACATCAAGCTCGATAATGCCATGCTCGGGAGGATAAAGAATCTGCAAGCTTCGCTGGATTTCACCTCTGTCAACGGCATCGACCATCCTCAGAGCCTCCTCGGTTCTGGACCATTATTTATAGTCATCCAAAGCACGCACTCTGTAGCCATCGCAGCGCAGGATACCTATTCGCTTACCTATAAGGCTGCGGAGAGTCTCGCTCATCTCAGAAGGCAGAATAATCCGCATCTTCCCTATTAGGGCGAAGAGTCCGAAATCTATCTCCTCAATGTTGTGAAGATCTCCAACGACCTCATCAAGCTCAGCCATGCGATATGCTGAATTATCATGATCGCCTTCTATTCGCTGCCAAGCAATGTCACTGTCAGTGGAACAGCTTGTTTGGAGTTTCCGTTTTCGATTTTGAATTACATTTGAGTTCATAGTATAGGACGTGCTGGAAAGATATTTAATATTTTAGTTGAAATTTATTTTTCTAAATACAATTAGTTGTTATAGAAAGTCTCTCCATACAACTTATTGTACCATAAATCAACAAGTTACAACTGGTGGTTGATAGCGATAATTAAAATA
>JALHSR010000116.1 GCA_022865315.1 Methanotrichaceae archaeon
AATGCTTATCATTCATGAATTTGCGCAAAAAAGTCAATCTATTGAATATTATCTATCGTTTGGTTAGATAGCTATTGGTTTTATAATTTTTCAACAACATATTATACTCTTCTTTCAATTTTATACATTGGACGAATATTTAGCTTTTTGAGAGCCTGAATACTTCTAATTTAGGTTTAAATTTCAAATAAACTAATCCCCTAAATTTAAATGACCTTTAAATTTATTTAGTTTAAGAAAACGACTAGATATCTATTCAAACATCGGTTTCAAAAATGGACTTCAGGAGAGGGGTATACATTTTCATAGATGCAAGAGTTCGCTCTAGTCAACTCAGCTTAATATGGATGAAACCTGAGTTATTATCAGCAAGAAGGAATAATTAATGGGAATTGCAAGAGCTGCAGTGGGCTTAGCCACCTCAGTATGTCGAGTCGCTTCAATAATAGGTCAAAAAGTTCTCAAATATAAGTTATTATCTTAATGTACATCATATGAAAATAATCCTAATCAAGAAGGTTGCTGGAGGAAAACGACTTTTTCTTCCGATCATTTCCATAGTCTGCTCTGAGTTTAGCCCTGACTTAGTATCTCGCTGCCATTAGGCGCTAATATTTTTAGCTACTCAGTGCCGAATGAAATTTGTCGAGTTTTTTTAGACTCTATTCCTTCTTTGATGCATCCTCCGCTGGCTACCTTTAGACTCCAGCAGGGCGCGCCTCTTCCATGGCCATGTACCTTCCCATCTCTACTACTATAAACCAGCTGAGAAGTATCCTGACAATAACGAACACTCCCAAGAGTACCACGCTCTGAAAAGTTTTCGAGAACGCCACGGTCTCGATCACGTCTGTAGCGATCAGGATCTCCAAAACCAACAGAAGGGCCTTCCCAATTCTTTCCTTGCACTCCTCTATAGGATCTTTCGTGCCTTTGAGGCCTGTTAATCTGCGAATAAAGATATAGGTCGCATAGAGTATGGCCAAGGGTGATTATAGTAGTATAGAACTAAAAGTAAGGTTCAAAGATCGTTGTGATCGTTGGATCGTTATCTCAAATTTCTATAGCCCCAGAGGTAAATTAATGCCGGGGGCGGGAATTTGGCACATATTTACGAGTAAATAGGAATTCTTAGTCAAACGAAACAAAAAATGTGTTAGTTATTATGGTAAATAAATCTTTCTCATTCATCTTAATGTAAAAATTGGATGATCCCTCAAGATCGATGTTGTGTGGAGTGTATTCTGTGATCTAAATGCCACTGGCGGATGTGTGGACTTTGCTTAAAGTGAACTTGATAGGAGGATTGTTATTGAGCAAATAAAATTAGCAAAAGAAAACTTAAGATTATGCACTTTGTATCACCATAATATCCAGCTAAATTCATAAGCTATGAGATGAAGCTAATAGTTGCTTTAAAGATATGACGTAAATATATTGATCACTGATTGTAGGGTTGACCTATTTGGATCAAAGCGAGATTCATACCCTAGTTCTTAGCGGAAAAGAAAGAGATAGAAAAAAAGCAGCACGCATAATAGAGTCTTCATTTCAATACCTTCCGAATAAAGATCTGGTATGGCAGGATCTGCGTAATCTAACCCAAGACCATGATTGGTTAGTACGTAAATACGCTGTTAATGCCTTAATGGTAGTTTTTTGCGATATTCCAGATAAAAAACAAGCATGGTGCGACCTACTTGAACTTACTCAAGATGAAAATATCTCTGTTAAAAGCCAAACAGCTCTTGCCCTAAGGGTGGCAGCATCTTGTCTCCCAAGAGAAGATGATACATGGCAAGACATCTTAAAACTCACACAGGAAGCCCTACTTAAGTTTGCTATGGATATCGACATAAGCGTGAAAAGGGATGCAGCTATTCTATTGGGATCGGCTATTTTTTATGTTCCGGACAAAGATCTTGTATATCGAAATCTGCAAAGATTGCTTTCCAATGAGCAAGATATATGGGTGCGAAATGGGGCAGCAATCGGCTTAGGATTGGCAATTCAACATTTAGGGATTGAATACAAAGCTGAAACTTGCCAGATCATCCATGAACTATCCAAAGAAAAAGAAGAACTCATTCGGGCAGCAGCAGCAACGGCATTAGGACACGCCTTTCAATACTTTCCAGATAGGATTCAAGCATCGGAAGATCTCTATAGATTAATCCAAGATGAAAATGATAGAGTTCGATGGATGGCGACAGAAGCCTTAGGGTTATCTTTTTTCTATATTTCAGATAAAGTTCAAGCCTGGCGAATACTACTTGAACGAACTCAGGATTGGTTCTTGGGTGTAAGGAGATATGCAATAGACGCCCTCAAGTCTTCATTTCCTTATGTTATCGACAAGAAAAAAGCTTGGAAAGACTTTTCTAGGCTTACTAATGACAAGGACGAATTCGTTCGAAGGGATGCTGCATTTGCTCTGAAACATATTGTTGTTTGGGTCTCTGAAATGGATGAGCCTTGGATGGATCTGATCATGCTAACTCAGCATGCAGATCCATTTGTAAAAAGGGGGGCAACAGATGCGTTAGGATCGTCCTTCATTCATATGAGTGATAATGAAAAAGCCTGGAAAGACTTGCGTGCACTAACCAGGGACGATAACAACATAGTGCGGGCTGGCATAGCAGGCGCCATTGGATCAGTCTTTTCACAACTTCCAGATCGGAATTTGGCTTGGTCTGAATTGAATCGGCTCACGGATGACGATGATAGTTACGTAAGGATGTATGCTTACTACTCTTTAGGAAGAGCTTCAGTTTTGAAGGCCATAGAGACAGATGATAGAGATACAACGAAAAAGGAACTTGAAGCTGCTGTAGTGTTCTTCGAAAGATCATCTCAGGAGAGTGCTCATAGTCCAGCCAGGTTTTGCAATCCTTTTTATCGCTCATATTTTGCCATAATCTTCCAAGGTGCAAAAGAGGACGAGGTTCAAAGGTACCTTGCAGAAGCAAATGCGGCTGTAGGCAGATCAGAGAGCAAAGACGAGCTTCTCAAGGCGATCGCGAACCTAGCCCAAGCCCTTCAGGAGTCCCAACGTCTCAAGGACAGACCTTTCCATGAGATCGTCAGTGAACTGAATGCATACCGATGGTACTGCGAGAAGGCTGCAGAACATATGGCTGCAGCCGAAGATAAAGCACCTGTTGCGGTCAGGCTGATGAAAAAGTGCAATCCACTTCTGGAACAACAGATACAGACCACAATAGCTGAGATTCAGGTAAAAGCCAGACTGATCGGTCCTGAAATCGAAAGAGAGGCAAGAGGCCTATCATTAGGCAACCCGGTTAAGGTGTATCAATGTAGCATGAGAATTGCATCGACTGTGAGAGCTTTATGTAAGCGACTCCCAGAGGAACTGAGAAAGTCAACACATGACATCTTAGTTGATATCGAAAAAGATGAGGATCTTTCTGTCGTGCTGGGAAAGATAGAGCTTGCGATGGCATATACTCTTCCTGTAATTGAAGCCGAACGTAGTGAGGTGCTTGGCCGGCTGAAAAACATTGAATTTAGTATGGCCAAGCTGAGCCTCAGTTCTGGTTCGGCCAGACAAGATCTTTTTGAACTTAAGACCATTATTGAGAACTTCCGGGATAGAACTGAGGCACGAGGATTTAGCATGGAAGAACTAAGCGAGATCCTACAAGAAAGGGACAATACCATGGTTGAACGGCTTGAGAAGATGAAAGAGAGCTGGCTCTCGTCCGTAGAAGAGATGGCCCAAAGTCTTCCCAGCTGTGAAGATACAGATGAAATACTAGAGGAGATTCAAGGACTGAGGCAATCAAGAAAAAGAGATTTATTGGGAATTACGGGAGATATTTCTTCGATCGCTGGGCTATTCGTTGGTTTGATAGGGCTGGCCGTCAATTCGAAACCAGCATAGCTACGAATCTTCAATTTCGGATTTTCCTCATAAGGAACTCTACTTTGAACTAGTTCATATTCATCCTTGTTAGACATATAAATCGACAATTGATATCTAAAGAGTATTATTACTCAGTAATTGATATATAGATATCTCGGAGGAAGATCAGGAGACGGGATTTCCTCACGAATCTACAAGTCATACACATCTGGCATACTAATTCCGTATCATTCTTATTAAATAAGAAAATAGGCGAAATTCGATAACTTTGGGAATAACATAGTTTTCCAAGGGAGGTAAGCCATGCATAGTTTTCAAAGCTTGAAGCGTTCAAATATCCTGATATAGCCAGATAACGATCCTATGAAATGCAAATTTGCATACGATTTCTAAGACATATTCTTGCATTCGGGTGATGAAAGTTAGTTTGCTAACAAGATCATATCGTCTCAATTGGTGCACAACCTTCACTGCCCATATCAGACATAATTAAGAACTAAAACAAAATCATGTTTTACATAATTCGGGCTGAGCCAGTCCTACGGCTCATGAAGGTTTTACGAGTAAATTATACATCTTTTTGAGCTTAGTACAGTATTTGGCAGAAATAGGGAACAGTATAGAAGACTAATTACCTTAACTTTGCGCTGAGTACCTTATTCATAATTTTCCTTTTCATTCCTAGAAGACTTGTATAGGAGCATAGCCTGCGCCTAATATTTTGTTTTAAATTTTTTTATAAATTTAGCTTCACATAGGATTATGGTGACATTAAAATTTGAGCTAAAGGTATTTATTAATCAAAGAATTATTAAAAATGTAAGGATTCAAGGAGAGTTGAAAATGAAAGCAATTTCTATTACCCATGAAGCTGCTGAAAAGGGATTTATGTTTTATGTTCGAAAAAGCAAAATACATGGGATTAATCCTACCATAAATAAGGAAATCTTTTCTCGTCTCATTGATGGTGCGGTATTACTATCTCAACAGACTATTGAAGCTGAGAGCCTATCGGCAAATTTCCTATTTTTTCCCCCTGATATTAAACTAAATGAGATTCCCGCTTCCGATTCATGGTTTGGTGCTATTGCTTTACCGATTGAAGGCGTCACTCTTAGCGAACTATCTTTTGAGCACCTGAAACCGTACTTATCAAGTGCAACAGATTCATCATCATTCCTAATTATTAGTGCAACGAATGATAATAAATTCATCTTCCAGGGAATTTTATATATGGCAATGTCTATTGATTCGGTGGTATCTATAAACAGAAGAATCTGGATGATCGATTCGTTTCAAAAGATATTAAGCGATAATCTTAGAATTGCCGTTCATGACAGAAGAGTAACTATGTCTTTAGGAACGGATCCCATCCTGAGAATTGAGAAAGGCTCAATCCATGAAATATCAGATTTTGAAAATGAAATAAATTCAACTCTTGATGTCTCTACAACATTTTTCGAAGATGCTCATACGCTTACTGAAAAAATAAATCATGAATTTAAGAGTTTGGGATATGCTAATGGAAAATGCCGTGAGATTAGGCCTGTCGCAAGAAAAGTTCTTCGTGAGATCGTTACAGCCATAATGGATGAACATCATGGTGCCACTTTGGTTTTTGGATCTGCATGGGATCTAAACGACGAATCTAGATTTCAACGCGGGGCTATCAAAGTCAAAATTCCGCTGGGATCGCTCATATTACAGAAAATGCATCTTTTCGATGTAGTATGGATGAGATGCAAAGGATTCGATGACGATTTGCAGCAAGATCAAGATGAATTCGTAATTTCTGAAAAATTGAGAGCTATGCAAAACGCCATAATAATGCTTAGCAAAACAGATGGGGCAGTGATATTTGATCGAAATCTAAATGTGATTGGCATTGGAACATTTCTAAAAATGACTTCAACTGTAGATTCACCGGGAGGAGCTCGAAGGAAATCCGCAGATAGCTTTGTGAAGGCTAACCATGGCGTAGCAATAATTGTTATTTCCAAAGATGGAAAAGTTTATTTGGTTTTATGATCTTTTCCAAAAAACAATTTCATAGCAATTATCTAATTTGCCTATAGTTTGGAGGAATAAATCCCAGTGATGGGTATTGCGGCCATTATATGCCGATTACGATTGCGGCAACGTACACAGAGTACATGAGATAAGATCCTTTTGAAACCGATTCTTTTCCAAATACCCATTGAAGACTTCGAATAACCAAACTATTGTTAATCATATATATATTCATTATAAAAACTATTATATATCATGAATGGTTTCATGAGCTTTGGCATCCACCTGGCTTGCCAGCGATTAGATGAACTTGGTGATTCACTTTCAGAATTGAAATCATTGATCGATTGGGAGGCATTCGATCCCATTCTGCAAGGTATCTATGATAACAAGACGGAGTAAGGGGGCCATCCCAACTATGATGAAGTGCTGATGATCAAGATTCTGGCCTTGCAGCACTGGTATAGCCTTTCCGATCAAAAGAGGGAGCTAGAGATGGTCAAAAACATCTCGTTCATGCGATTTCTGGATTTTCAAGAAGATATTCCCGATTCTTCGACCATCTGGCTCTTCAAAGAACGACTTAAGGATAATAAATTACTGGATCGCATTTGGCAAGAGCTTCAAAGACAACTGGATGCTATGGGTTTACTAGTCAAGCGTGGAACGATCCAGGATGCTACATTCATTGAAGCAGATCCAGGCAGATCAGGCAATAAGTATCGAGGCGATGATGCCAAGACTCGCCGAAGCAGAGATGGCACTTGGGCCAAGAAAGGCGAAGAAATCTATTTCGGGTACAAACTTCACAGCAAAGTCGATGTTGAATATGGTCTGATACGAGCTATGGAGATGACAACTGCTTCAGTACATGATAGCCAGATAGATCTATCCGTGGAGTGGGAACCTATCTACAGAGATAAAGGTTATTTTGGAACGCTTGCTAGGAGCCAATCTATAACCATATGCCGAGCCACTCGAGGTCATCCTTTGAATTGATGGGATAAACTCAGAAATCTAAAGATCAGCCGGATAAGAGCACCTGGGGAACGACCATTTGCGGTAATCAAAACAGTGTTCAAAGCAGTTCATGTGCTTGTCACCACCGTGCCAAAAGTCCGAGTTAAGATGATAATTGCTGCCATAGTTTTCAATCTTTATCATCTGCAATCTGCCGGGAGTAAAAAAAAGCCTAGCGTGAGCTGTCGAAAAAATGACAAAATTCAAGGATGTGAGGTGTATGGAGGTGATTGGGACCTAATTCGAGTATATGAATGAAAACTAATAAACAAAGTATCGTATAAAATCCAGCTACCTTAAGTTAATCGGATTCCTCAAGAATATTCGATTAGAGCTTACCGTGAATACCGTCATTAAGGGTATTATGATAAATTATTGAATTACGAACAATTTAAGCTCACTTCCACAAGATTATGGCCAAGAACTGCTTAAAAATATGATAAATTAAATGGGGTTCGGGCCATTTCATACTTATCAGTAGTTTCCCTTCATATTCGTCATTTGGGTCCCGATGGAAATATCAGAAAACCTACTGAAAAAGAACCAAACCTGGCCTTCATCAGCAGAAACTGCACGGGCAGAAGTAGCCTAAGCTACATCATCTCTTAAATTCATAAAAATTTTAACAAGCTGTGCTAATCCCTGTTCTTTCGAGAAATTCTCTAAATGGCAGAGTGTTGCATCCTTCGTTAAATTCCTTTAACTGTTCTTCACTAAGACCACACAGGACCTCGTCAATATTTTTAGACTTTTTTCGAACCATAACATCACCTATTTTGTCTCCAAATTACTTAAGCTTTACGAGCTATTCTGATGTCTTCGATGATTATAATATTGTCCTCCACTCTGAATAAAACGGACACATATTCACCAATCCTCATTCTATACCTAGGAACACTCTCATGAACGTGCTTTATATGAACTTCAGGACTTTTTGGATTAAATGGATCTTTTTCCAATTCAAGTATATGATCCGCTATCGTTTCCGCTACCATTTTATATACTGAGTCTTTTAACCTAATCAAAATTTTTTGAGGTCTTTGTTCAATAAGGATTTTATAATCCACTTTGACGTCCCCTAGCTAAATAGACACGTCGCCTATGACTTCAAAGCATATTAAAGCTTTACGCTATAATGATGCAAATTATTCACCTCATATCCATAGAAGGCATAAAATTTGGAGTTTAGACCCTTCGAAGCTCGGAATTATTGCCTTAAAATCGATTATATGCATTACCGTTATGTTGCGGCCTTGAAAGATATATATATCCACAGGATTCAATTTGCACCGTTATAAATACTTGAAACTGATCTTTTCTTCGATATGAAAATTGGATTGATCCTTGCTCTGGCTTTGGCATTAGTCGCGTCTGGTTCGGCCGCAAATGATGATGAGATACTTTTATTCTCGAAACTATTGATTGCAACCGACGAGCCTGGCCTAAATGCAACGATTCATAGTCCTGATAGTCTAGTCATATCTGGTAAAGATGATTATTATTATAATGTGACTTTAGGCAAAGATATCCTAATGATGGCAAAAAGACTTGACAGCGGTACTATTGCGATTGGTGCCGATTCGATGGGGTACTATTTTACTAACATGGCTGGGAATGCAGCTAAAATTTTCAAGCAATATCCTGATAGATTCAAGAAACTTGATCTAAAGTTATATGACCCCAGTAATGCTCTGATAGCACATGCGAGTCTAGCGGCATCAAATTCAACAGGGGAAGTGAGCAGTTGTCCTCAAAAGACTATCAAGCCATTCTTCCCAGACGTGAAGATAACGTGAGGAGCGACCCGAATTTCATCTGTCCACCTTTCATTCCTCGCCCAGGACCCCCCGTGACCATCGATCTTGGAGTCGTTCAAGGGGATGCCAAGGGGAAAATAAAATTAAATCCTTAAAAAGAAAGGGATATCAACTTCGTAAATATATATTGGCCCTCTGTGAGTCGAAAACTCGTTGAAGAATGATGCCTGTTTGCAGCAAAACCTATCATAAAGTAAAGATTTGATAGAATCCATAACAGACCGGGCCCCAAGAATCAGTGTCCATTGATGACATCCCCCCATCCTCCAAAATACTAGTAACACACACATGTGCCACGGGCACATCAAATAGCTATAGACCACACGCTAGAATGAAGGCATCAACCTTTGGCATCAAGCTGTCACCTCTTCGGCTAAATCATTGCGAATATAACCTTCTCCCTGTGGTCTCCAAAAAGTGTAGATCTTACCGGCTTCGTAAAGAATATCGTTCAGGTTCTTGTCCCTTGAACGATAATCTTTGAGAAATCGAACATTTATCTCATCCTCCGATGGGGTTCTGAAGTGCTCTTCTTTGTCTTTTAGTCTCTTCGAAGCGTCCTCAAGTTCCTGTTCGATATTTCCTAAGGGGGGTGACAATGGTGACAATGGTGACGCTACATTAGGGGCCCCCCCTAAGAGTTGCGCATCAGACTCCAAAGGTGACAATGGTGACAATGACCCCCCTCTACTATTATTATAGAAAATTGGTAATAAAGTAGGATCTCCTGGGGGCGTGTCAACGTGTGAAATGGCGCATTTCTTATGGCCCCCCCCCTTTCTAGCGTCACTATCGTCACCATCGTCACGCTCGAAATTCACATAGTCCCAAATTATATACAGATTCCAATAATCGGCATCCGGGCCATACGGGCCATAATCATCAAGATCAGTTGGGTTTTTTGGTTCTATTTCACTCGGAATATATCGGCTCTTAAGAGCGTCGAACAGCGTTTTTTCACAAATAATACGACGCTTCTGCGCGTTTCCAATTCTACTTCTATGTGTTTTCAGTCCCAGAGAGTTTCCAGCCGTCATGACCTTCCTTTTACTTAATTTGTTAATAATCATTGAATTTTTAATGGGCTCTATCACATCTTCATATCTTACATCCCACAAAAAATAGACATTTTCTTCAATACTGTCTCCATCAATCCTCAAGTTTTTGTCTATGGGGGGAATTCCTGCCAAAAAATCTATTAAATGGCCTTCAATAGTTTCAGCAGCCTCCAACACAAGTTCTTTTACCTTCTCCTCTAAGAAAGATTTCAATTGAGCTAATAAGAGAGGATGGTCGGCTATCACAATCGAAATGGGTTTAGCTGCTTGTTGTATACGTTTAGGCAGCCCCGTGATATCAAAATTTTTGACTATACCTTTATTAACCCGGTCTTGTATCTTTGTCCTACTTCTGAATCGATACATTAGCAGTTTGTTTCGCAACCGTTGACCTTCTTCATAAAATTCCGGCCCCAACTCAGGCAAGTTCCTGTTAGTTTCTTTTAGAACTTCGGTGAAACATCTTGATTCAAGTGCTTTGTCTCTAAATTCGTATCTGGTAGCAATAACTTTAGGCCCAAAGGGATCGAATGGGTCTACACATTTGGGGTCGTCCGTGTCACAACGGTAAATGGGTTTGTTGCGCTCGAATCCACAGATTAATATTTTCTCCATTGCATTTGCTGCAGTATCGTTTTTGCCATAATCTGCTTCGTCTAGTATAGGAGTTCCAAACCATTTCTCTAGTAACCTGAAGATTGGAGCTTCTGACATTGCTCCAGTCATTGCAATTGCTCGATAACACAACACTCTGAATGTATCTAAAAACCTTGATTTTCCTACTACCCAGTCTCCTTTAACTCGGAGATATAAGATAGCGGCCATAACATCATATACCCATGTAACCATAGGATAGAACGCTGCTATAGATTCGTACCCGGGCGATACGTCCACGTATTTATGAATGAACGTTTTGATTTCTTCATAGAGTGCTAATTCGTCTCCATATTCTTCCGCTTTTGATGGCAGAATGATGTATCCTTTCACGAAGACTTTATCGTTCCAGGGTGGCACAACTCGGGTAGAGTTGATTAATAACTCAGGCACATATGTTATGTCTCCTGTAGTCATGTCATATACAGCAAATTTGGCTACACCATCCTGAACTACCATCTCAGCAAGTTTGTTATCAACCTTTATGAAAGGGGTCTCTGTTATGGTTATTTCTTCTATTTCGTCTTTGAATGCTGCTATAAGATCCCTACTTGAAATCTTATTAGTCCGTAAAATTTTCTTTATACGTTCCCATTCTCGGGGATCGGTTTCATAGATCTCCTGAAGAGCATCGAAAATCTCAGACTCATAAACTATACCAGGATCTTCTTTGATTCGTTCGTTTAGATCTGCTAATATCTCTCGGGCCTTGCTGTGCTTTTTGTTTTTGGATGAAGAATTATAATTATAATCTCCCGGCCATTTCCTGCTTTGACTAAGACATTCAGCCGGACATGCCCAAATTCCTTTCAGTCCAAGATGAGGATATCCTGTAGCATCGTTCTTTATCGTATCGCAGCTAGGACAGTTTATACGCCCATAACAGCTTTCGAAGATATGCCAAGCATTATCCAGATCATTACGATCAGAGACATCCTTAACTAATATCCAAGCTTCTTCTTCATCCCATCCCATCTGATATAGAAACGTTGATAAGATCGCTGTGCATCGGGTCTTGCCTTCGCTGGGGTTCTCTTTATCTATTATGTGCTTGATGCATGGTGGAAATTTTTCGGCTTCAATCTTTGTAGGCGATCTCCATATCTCCTTGAAGTGGTGCGCAGCCTGCTTCTTTTCTTTATCTTCTTTGAACTCATCCAGAAGCTTGAGCAATGACTCACGTTCGGCGGGATCATAAGTAGAATACCACTCTCTCGCCTCTGCTATCATATCTTCCCGCAGAGGCAGATGCGCCCGTTCCAGGTCTATTTTGATATCATCTCTGTTTAAAGGTGTTACTGCATAAGGTTTTGATCTATGAACTGATAGAATACATTTGAAGACACGTTTAGAATTGTTCAATGCGTCGAACTTTACTTTGCCTGCATGCTCTGGATGTTTTTTGAAGAACTCCTCGGATACGTGCGCTATAAACCGATTGTATCGATCGGTCAACTTTTCAAAGAACTCTTGCCTATTTTCGGATGTTGAAGATTTCGGCCGGCATATCTCATGGTGAATCTCCACATAGATCCCGCCGCCGGAGAAGAGATTCCATACGCTCTCATGTATGCCGCGCTCCTTCAGGTAATCTACAAGGAATTGAGCTGCTGATTCCACCGCCTCTCTTGTCTCAAGAATTTCGATCTCACATCCATGCCCTTTATCAATATCAACTCCGAGGGTGTATGCCACGGTATCGGCTGGCGTACCTAGTGGATTGTCAGACGTAATCTCATCTCTGGGTCTGCCAACCATCCATAAGCTAGGATCAAAAACGTTTAGGGTTTGGTAAAGCGTGCGGAACTGGCTTGTTAGATGATCATAATCCTCTATGGCATTTAATAGCCTGGCCTGATCATTATCAGAATATCGATACCACCTATGAAAGTCCCCATTGAGAGCGCGCCAAGCTCCATCTCCGAGCATAGCGAACTTTGCTATTATCTCTTGTACCTCTGGCCGCTGGTAATGTTCAATAGTAATGTCCGTTGCTGTGACCATCCTCGTAGCCTCTTGGTTCCAGGCCATTACTTCTGGCCATTTAGGCAACGAACTCTGTAGCCGTCCAAGCGGATGATGCCAATTCGTTTGCCAACGAGAGTGCTAAGTTTACCAGCTAGTTCTTCAGGAAGTAAAACGGAAACCTTGCCGATAAGAGCGAGCAGACCGACCTCAGTCCTTTCGATGCTATAAAGATCTCCAACGACCTCATCAAGCTCCGCCATGCGATACGTTGAATTGTCATGATCGCCTTCTATTCGCTGCCAAGCAATGTCACTGTCAGTGGAACAGCTTGTTTGGAGTTTCCGTTTTCGATTTTGAATTACATTTGAGTTCATAGTATAGAGCGTGCTGGAAAGATATTTAATATTTTAGTTGAAATTTATTTTTCTAAATACAATTAGTTGTTATAGAAAGTCTCTCCATACAACTTATTGTACCATAAATCAACAAGTTACAACTGGTGGTTGATAGCGATAATTAAAATA
>JALHSR010000117.1 GCA_022865315.1 Methanotrichaceae archaeon
AACCGGGACAGCGCCCGGAATCGTTTTATCAAAACGATACTTGGCCCCGGGAATATGCCATCGGAATATCGGAACCTGTAGGGCTGGGAGACCGACAGAACCTCCAGTTCTGTCTGTACAAAACGATGGCAACGTGGTCGTACCCTGTGAAGAGTTTCACCTGTAAGTTAATGCATCCCGACTAAAAAGACAACCCCAAAAAGATCCCACAAAAAAAGAATTATTATGAATCCAATCCGAGACGGAATTATATTAACGCGTCACTCTTTTGCGTCGATGTCCTCACCTTTGGCAGGCGGAGCAGACCTTTGATAACCTACCCAGCCACCAGATCATCTGCTTTTTAACATTTTAAGAATGCAAAAAATATATAAATTCTTTGTTCTGCGAACCGCAAATAAAAAGTTCTTCCAAATTTTTTTAACTTGCGACCGGCATCATCCCAACGGATGTAACTGGTTTCTTATTTTGAAGTTTTCCTTCGAGCGCGCCCAATGCCAATATCGGATCCATTAACCCCAATTATCCCTTACATATTGTACAAGAATCTACATACCTATCAACTTGAGTTTTTGTCTTTTCATGGAGAACTCTTTCATCTATGGGACCGGTCAATGCCCATTTACGAGTTACCGAACACCAACATGCTTGTTGCCTATACTTCGTCATCTTGATTGTTGCATCTTGGTATTTCGTTATCAAACACTTCCCCGAGTTCCCCAATGGCCTGCAATCATACGTAGGCGGGCCCAATTCGACAGTTCGATCAGTCCAAGTTTCCATTCTACAATGTGAGCTATCAGGAGACGAGTGTTCATCAGCTAGCCACGATAGCGAATCAGAGCCAAATGAATCAAGCGTGCCCGAACAAGATTGATGCGCCATCCCCGCCAATAAGAAAAAGAGAAAGCCTATTAATAGTCCACCCCTCATGGTCTTACCTCAAATCTAAATTCTCTTTTGTCTATCATGATATATAAATTTGACTAGTTTAAGACTGAAATTTCGAGTATATACAATTAATTGATGTCGAATATTTCTATTTAATATGTTCACCAGTTTTCAAAAAAATGGTAATTCAATATCTATAAAATTTTCAAATATGGCAATCGAGAAATTATTAATTCACGTTTTCGTTTTCAAAAAGTCTGTTCGATCTCTATTCGATAGCATTATTTGTCTGCCCCATTGATCAAAGCCTATTCAAAGATCCAAAACCCCGTTATGTGGGAACTGCATGTGATCGAGGACACCAATATGCTGCCGATTTTAAAAATAATCGCGGAAGACTTGGAAAACCATATCAAAGAATTTATTAACGATCTTGTCGAAAAAGGGTTTGCAGGATACGAACTGTACTGCGAAGGATCTCTATCATGGTCATGAAAACGCCAAGATCTGTTGATATCGATATTACCAACAAATGTAACCTGAGATGTAAACATTGTTACCATTTCAACAGCCCAAACGATGTGAAAATAGACCTTCCTAAGACAGAATGGCTAAAATTTTTTGAAGAACTGAACCGCTGCCAGGTGATGAACGTCACCTTTGCGGGCGGAGAACCCTTCTGCCGAGAAGATTTCATCGATATTCTGGAAGGATTGATCGAGAACCGAATGAGGTTCAGCATTCTGACCAATGGTACCTTAATTTCTGACGAGCTGGCTTCGTTCATATCTTCCACGAACCGATGCGATAGCATCCAGGTTTCTATAGATGGATCCACCTCCGAAACACATGACGTTTTGAGAGGAAAAGGATCATTTGAAAGATCGATTGAAGGCATCAAATGTTTATCAAGATATGGTCTTCCCGTCACATCAAGAATAACGGTGAATAGAACAAACCTCAATGACCTGGAGAATATTGCTCACCTACTTTTTACAGAACTGGGCCTCAAATCGATTTCCACCAATTCGGCGTTTTGCATGGGATTGGGCGTTGAAAATGCCGAAGAAATACTTCTCTCCGCCCAAGAAAGATCCCAAGCAATAGAAAAGCTGCTGAAGCTCAATGAGAGATATGGAGGCCGCATTAACGCGATGGCCGGCCCGCTAGCTGAAGGAACCATGTGGCGAGAGATGGAGAAAGCCCGATCGATGAAACTCGCATCAATTGATAATCGAGGCAGCTTGGTGGGGTGCGGCTGCATATTTAACAAAATTGCGGTCAGAGCGGATGGGACCATCGTTCCATGCACACTTTTAAGCCACATGGAGCTGGGCAAAATCAACCAAGACTCATTAAGGGAAATTTGGCAGCACCATCCAGAACTGAAGAAACTGAGAGATCGGTGTCATATAGCTTTAAGCGATCTGGAGTTCTGCCGAGGGTGCCATTATATTCCATATTGCACTGGCAACTGTCCGGCAACAGCTTACGCCCTTCATGGCGAGACAAACTATCCCAGCCCAGAAGGATGTTTCAAACGGTTCCTGGAAGCGGGAGGGCGGCTTCCGGCTGGAGCTGATACCTGTTGACCGGAGAGACCAATCATGATAAAATTTATCCGCTTCGCACGATTTATTTTTATTTAACAGAAGGCTGTAACCTGGCCTGCAGACATTGCTGGATCGCGCCTGTTTTTCAACGATACACCAACGAATATTCTTCTCTGGATCTAGCCTTGTTCAAATCGATAATAAACCAAGCTCAACCGTTAGGCCTTTGCGACGTTAAGCTGACCGGAGGCGAACCGCTCCTCCATCCTCGAATCGATGAAATGCTTGAATTTATTCATGAAGAGAACCTGGGGTTGATCATGGAGACCAACGGGGTTCTATGCACTCCCCAACTGGCAAAATCCATTACCCAATGCCGAGATCCAAGCATCTCCGTCAGCCTGGACGGGACCGATGCGGATACGCACGAATGGGTCCGAGGTGTCCCCGGATGTTTTGATGAGGCCATTCGAGGGCTAACCAACCTCATAGAAGCCGGGCTGAAACCTCAAATCATCATGACCATCATGCGAAGAAACAGGGCCCAGATGGCGAGTATGGTCAAAATGGCCGAAAAACTGGGTGCAGGTTCTGTCAAATTCAATTTGGTCCAGCCAACAGCTCGAGGAGAGACAATTTACAGCCAAGGCGAAGCATTGACCATTGACGAGATGGTAGCTGTTGGAGGATGGATCGAGAACGAACTATCGGCATCAACGTCCATCCCAGTCTTCTATGACCATCCGATAGCCTTCCGACCCATGGGAAAGATGTTTGGAGACAGCGGGAACGGATGCGCGGTATGCAGGATCAAAACTATTCTGGGCGTTCTATCCGATGGCTCTTATGCTCTATGCGGCATAGGCGCAAACATTCCCGATCTCGTCTTTGGCCATGCGGCAATTGACCGATTGGAAGATGTATGGCAGAATTCGCCCATCCTCCAGGATCTTCGTCAAAACCTGCCAGATCACCTGGAAGGAATATGCGATCGATGCATTATGAAAAACATATGTTTGGGAAGCTGCATAGCTCAGAATTATTATTCAACCAAGAACCTCTGGGCACCTCATTGGTTCTGCACAGAAGCCGAGAAAGCTGGCTTATTCCCCCAAAGCAGGATTAAATAGTTAGTTCTATTATACATTTTAACGAAATGGCCATCGGAACTGGTATTTACAGGATAACCGGACCAAAGAGCAGCTTATAGCTGATAAAGATCTACCAATCGAATTCTTTGGCCCCTTTTTATCTATTGCCGTTTGAAAAGCCGATCATCCATAAGAACACCCCCAAATTGAGATCTAATGCTCTTGGCCTTTATGCTCTAAATGGAACTTCGGTTATTGATTTCAAAGCGCATTCCAAAAAGGAATGTATGTGATTTCCTAAAAAAGCGCAGGGTCTGCCAATCCAATCACGAAAAAGTAATAGTTCTCCACAACTTCAGATCGCACAGAGCCAAAGAGACGATTTCCCCGCGCCATTGAACACGATGTTCAGGCTGATATTCCGGCCACCATTTATTCTCCTGATCTGAACCCAATGGAATTCATTTGGAAAATCAAATAAAAAGAGATGACTCGAGTTCATTTCATCAGAGATGCAAAGCATGCGAGAGATCTGATGTGGGGATTGTTTCATGCTTTTCTTGTTCGCATCTGACTTAGGCAAAAAGATGGACGAAAATGTCTCTAAGGGATAAAAAAATTTAGATTTAAAATGTTGGCTTCTCAACTGCGGATCATTTCTCAGGGTACCAGAACAGCCGTCCCCGGACTGTCGAACCTCTGCAATTGAGTGGTCTTAAATCCGCCTGTCTCCTGCTGGACGTTCAGAATCGTCATGCCTTGTTGTTGCGATACGATAAGTGTCGCCGTACCACTGTTCACAGTTGAACTTTTTGGTATATCGGCCCAGTTGACATTGACCGTATTTCCACTAACCATGCCGCAGGCAACGTTAGACCATAGAGGCGGGTAATTTCTTGACGAGGCTTCACCCAACCACTGGAGGCGGTTGCCCAATTGTTTTATATAATATACGCCATCCGGCTTGCCCAAGTAGGTTCCCGTAAGGTCGATTGTCGGAGCAAGGGTGACGCCTTCCATGGGCACCATTTGCATCTGACCGAGTCCTGCAGCTTGTCCCGATTGAGCTTGTTCCATTTGTGCTTGCCCCTGCCCCAACTGAGGCTGAATAGGCCCCATTCGCAAGGGCTGATCGTATTGAGCCGAACCCAGGCAGACCAACAGAATGGACAGTATGGCTATTGGCAATATCTTCTTCAAGATTCTGTTCGATTCGAGAATTGACATACATCTTCACCCATTGATTGGTTTCAATCGTCATTTGATATAAACACATCCAGTCGAGGCTGTTTGACGTTGTTCGACAGCCAAATTGGCTCTTTGAAAATTCGGCTTATCTTTTTTCTTTATTTTGATACATTTCAATGATTGAAGAGAATTTTCGAACCGAACATTTTTTTACAGAAAAAAGTTTATGAAAATCGAATAGATCGATGCGGGTGCCCTAGCGTCTTCATATGTAGTCCTGGTTCCGGGACCTCCATGATGTATCAATGTCGGCGAACAAATTCACACTCGGCATTAAGTGCGAAATTGCGATTGAAAGCAATAGGGCATTCAACCGTAGGACTGTCAATACTCCTTGCTGCGATGTCTTATCCTCAAAATGATCGCTCCTTCCTGGGTTTTCGAATTGATGACACGATGATCGCCCAGGCGGAGTTCGAACAGCCCCTTAAACTGTCTAATGATAGCGCTTCTCCGCAGAGGGGATCATCGAATAAGGCATCTTCAAGTTCTCTGAAAATCTTCTTTGCTGCTCTTTTGTCTATATGCTTGAGATCGTGGAAGACGGAGGATTTGTATTCAAACCCTGTTAATGATATATGATCAGTTTCTATGATCTGGATGAGGCTTGTTTTTGATCCTTCAGAAGATCTTCTCAGGTTTCCGCTGCTCAATGCTTCAATATCTCACGGCATATAGCCAGCCCATCACCAGTTAGACCGTAGGTCATTTCGCCTCTGGTTGGGTGTTTGCTGACATATCCACGAGCGATAAGTGATAGTAACGCTCTTTCAGCCGCTTTCCTCTGATGCTTGTTATTTTGAAATTTTTTCATGAAATAAGGCTTTGGATTATGGGCGGATTTGCTGGTATTCGTAGCTTTGCAGATGCTAATCAAAACCAGCTTTTCAAACTCACTTATCACACGTTTTAGAATAGCTTGAAAGGTATAAAACTTTTTTTGTCACCCAAATAATCTTCAAACAAAATCTTTAAATAACTTTTAATGACTAAAAGTACGAAAGTTAGCGAAAGTTAACGAAAGAGACTGGGAGATCATGAGCGGCTCAACAATCAAGCATGCCATTGAAGCTGTAAAGGAGAAAGGCATCCATACCGACCTAGAGCTATATGATGCAATAGAGAGGTGCCCAGGAGAGAGCGTATATGCTCTAGCCAAGCTGATGGGCTGGAGCGGAGGCAAAACATACGCATCTGTTCGTCGTTTAGAGAAATCTGAGATGGTTCATATTCAAAAGACCTTGCAAAATGGCCGTGACGTACTTACAGTTAAGGCGAAGTCGTGGGAGACATATTTCACGCCTGCAGAACTGGCAGAGATGCAGCGTCCTGAGTTCATGAACGAAGTAGAAGCCATTGTCGAAAAGGCAAACCTAAAGACAAAGGGTATCCTTATCCTATCTTCTCAATCCTCATAGGTATGATTTTAGGCTGCCTAAGATTTATGCATCATCTTTTCCAGGAGGATACCCGATACATACTGGAAGACAACTTCGGTGATTTTTCTTAGGCAACCATAAGACAATTAAATCAACATCTAACGATAAATCTTTCCATATAAAAAAGAGGCTTAGCCAGCCAGCCAGGGCCGGCTAACGTGGCCGGTGTCAACCAAAAGGCCCTGGCGAAGCTCGTGCGACCTTCTTCAATGGCTTTTATGTCGACCACGTAATTTGTTTTCAGACATTGACATCTTCGGCTAAAGTTCTTTTTCCAATCCGGCAAGTCCGCGACGACTCGCCGGAGGTGCTCAGACTGAACTTCAGAATCGACCGTAAATCGCTTTTTATTACCAATACATCCTCTGCAATCCTCGAACATCTCCACTTCTCAAATACCATTTACAGTTGCCCCAGTTATAGGCATACATTACTTGATTCCAGTAACCTGGAGCGTACAGGTCACTCAAGCCGTATGTATGTCCAAGCTCATGAGTGGCTATTGTTCGCACATCGTAAGTTGAGTGAACGTTGGGATCTTCCCAAGAGTCTATGCGCCAGCCTTTATTCGCATTATACCAAATATCAGATTCTAATATTGTATAGTAGCTGGTACCATCACGACCTACTACATACGGACTGCTTGTGCTATACCAGGTTCTAGTCAGACCAATTGCAGATCCTCCAAGCAAAGTTGTCCAAGTTTGCGTATTCCAGCCGTCTCGATTGTTGTAACTATATGATCCGGGAGTCCAGAATTGCCAATAAGTCCCGCCGACTGTATACTCATTAGTTGCACTTTGCCAGGTATAACGTGCTTTAACGATCTCATTCCATACACCATACTTGCTGGGGAGGTATGAAGGAACGCTATTGTATGATACATATTGGGTTACGCCCGGATTGTATGGCCACCGAATGCCCATCAGACGATATCCGGGCCATACTTCGCCTGTGCTAATTGCATCCGTTCTGGATTGGACATTTGTAGCCTCCAATCCAAAAAGTCCAATATCTTCGTTCTTATCCTCAAAAATTCCCTGAGTACTGACGCCAATAGGATTTGAGGCTACGTATTGTAACCCCTCGCTATCGATGAGCGTATCGCCATTCATGGAGACCGAACCAGACATGCTGGCTTGACCATCTGCTACTGCAGTCAACTCTGTACTCAACTCTCCCTTGCCCGAGAAACCACCATCTACGATCATATTATTGGTCTCGGTCAAGGCGTTTGATCCCATGAAACCTTGGTCACCCTCTATAGCCGTTTTCTGATACGCTGAAATGCTATCGCCGACATCGAGACCAAGAACTGATGTTATAGCACCATTCCCTACGCCAGCTATCTGAGTTGCCTTATTGGAGCCTTTTAGTCCTGATAATGCAATAGAAACAGAAGAGCCATCGGCTAAAAGATTGCTGGTGGTTCTTGCGCCAAGTTCAGTGAGCTTTGTCGTTTCAGAATATACGTCAATAGTGCCGCGCTCAATTTCTACTGCAGAATCTATAGTGCATTTATTGTCCAAATCCAGTCGGATATCTTTTATGAATTCGTCAACGACCCCATTTGAACTTGCCTGAGATATGGCACCGGCGTTATCAGCCGCCGAGATACCTTGGATAGATCCGCTGTCGCTTATGCTAGTTGAAATTCCGCCTTCCATTCCTAATTCTTCAGCAGATCCCAAAATTGTAATCGATAATATTGCGATAAATGCCATTAATCCGACTCGGAACGTCAAAATTCCTTATTCCTCCCCCAGAACTTTTTTCATAACACTCTTAGTTCAGCTATTCTCATCTAACACCGCCTACAAGATAAGGATTGCGAACAAGCAACTTAAGTGTTGAGCAAGTTTGAGGGCAATTATATAGATGTTGTGGCTATATTATCGGTTAATTTGAGAGCTGAAGTTGTCATTTTTTTCCAGTTTATAAATCCTCATCTCTATTTGGAGCCAGAAGCTGGATCGAGTTGCCCAAGACCGGGTTTAATTTATTTTTCAAATTAATAATAAAATAATAGGCTATCGAGTCACGTTGATCTGAACTTTTCTTATTTGGCCCGATAAAACACCGCATCTTCCAGCCAGGAGACCATTAGAACGGAAGTTCTTGCCGAGCAAAAAAAAGAATGGCAATTTCACCATACATAACAGAGACTATAGGTTAATTGTATCTGAGATCAGAGCGAACAACCAAAAAAATCTCACAAAAAGATTTATCATAAGAATCCAAACCGAGACAGAATTACACCAATGCGTCACTCCTTTGCCGCCGATGTCTTAACCTTGGCCAGCGGAACGGTCATCGCCCAAGCTATAGCTATCATAGCTTTGCCCATACTAACTCGGCTATACACACCAGATACGTTTGGTCTTCTTGCCCTGTTCTTATCCATTACCAGCATAATAAGCGTAGTAGCCTGTCTCCGTTATGAGCTATCGATAATGTTGCCAGTGAAAGACGAAGATGCCACTAGCTTATTAGTTTTGAGCCTGTTGCTGGCCGCGTTGACTAGCCTGACTATTGCCGTTCTCATTTGGTTGAGCGGAGGAGCGCTCCTGCAGGCGTTGAATGCGCCCGCACTGGAACCATATATGTGGCTAGTGCCGATTGCCGTATTCCTGAGCGGCTGCTATCTGGCTTTCAATTACTGGAGTTCACGGTCCAAACGGTTCCGTCGTATCTCCACCGCCCTCATGGCTAATTCGATCAGCCAAACGGGAATTCAATTAGCTGCAGGACTCGTCGGATATGCCACAACCGGCAGTCTCATTATAGCTGTCATTTTTGGATCGGCGTTTTCAACTTCGATCCTGGGCGGCCAGGTTCTTCGAAATGACCGCAAGATCATCCGGGAGAATGTTACCCTCAACGGCATGGAACGTGGGTTTAAAAAATACAAAAAGTTTCCCATGATGGACATGTGGTCGGCACTGCTAAACACCGCATCCTGGCAGTTGCCTTCATTCCTTCTAACCGCATTTTTTTCCACAACGATCGTTGGATTCTATGCACTCTGCATGCGGGTTCTCTATTTTCCCATGAACCTCATCGGCAGCTCGATTGCTCAAGTCTTTTTCCAACGAGCTTCAGAAGCCAAACACGAAGGATCGCTTGACCATCTGTTCGAGAACGTTTTGAGTACACTCGTAGGGTTCAGCCTATTCCCTATGTTGATGTTGGCATTAGTAGGAGAACAGCTGTTCGGTATCGTTTTTGGCGCAACTTGGTCCGAAGCGGGCGTTTATGCTCAAATCCTGGCCTTATGGGCGTTCGTCTGGTTCATATCATCACCATTGAGCACCGTATATATAGTCCTGGAGAGACAAGAGATTGGCCTGAGAGTAAGTATTGCCAATTTTGTGACACGTTTCATAGCTTTACTGGTCGGAGGTCTGATGGGAGATCCTTTAGTCGCCATCACATTATTTGCAATCGCCGGACTGTCTGTCTATTCATACATGTTATTGATACTCACCCATCATGCTGGCGTGTCAAACCACAAACTGATGACCATATTATTTTCGAATTTCAAATTGTTTATCCCGGCAGGTCTTATAGTGGTTATACTAAAAGTGTTTGCCATAAATCCAATAGCAATAGTCGTGGTATCAGGCATTTTGACGTTAGGCTATTTCTTGTTCTTTGTGAAGAATGATCCGTATGCCAGCAAGCTGCTAGAAGATGTCAGGACGATGATCCAGAAAGGATGAGATCAGAAACAAAAAAATGAGTATCCGAAGTGAGATCAAAGATAAAATTTTTCTTGTTCACATTTTAGTTTTCTAAGGCCTAGGGCGAAAAATTTTTATAAACAAAAATTAATTATTTTGGCACAAAATTTCAATGATATAACAATTGTACCCCCTAAATGATTGTGTCTGACATACTCCAAGGGCTAAAGCACCTTGGGTTCTATTGTTAGCTGGATTCAAGCCAGAGCAACTTTAGGGCTATCAGTGGTCCCTTCAGCCAGATCTCTT
>JALHSR010000118.1 GCA_022865315.1 Methanotrichaceae archaeon
AAACATCATCTTCTTCGAGGTAGTAGGGAATATTATTATTTGGCCTTATAAATTTAAAGGAAATGGATTCACCGCGCATCTTATAGTACTTGCTTATTGCGAAAGAGTAGTTGTTAATAGAACTACGAGAGAGATTTTTCTTCAAAAGGTGTTCCCTAAAATCTTCGAAATCAGTTAGAGATGGCCTATCATTTTGTACAAATTCCAGAAACTTGCCCACTCGTATCAAGTATGATTCAATCGTGGATCTTCTAATGCCATTGTCTTGCAGATAACTTGTGAACTTATTCAATGCATGTTGATGTGATATCTCAGACGATTTCACTTCCCAATTTACATCAAGCTTCTCCATAATGCCTCCACAGGAGAAGTGTACAATCCTGTTGCATGTTGCCTTGAATCACATGGATAACAGGCTTAAAACCAACAACAGCAGTGCGGGGGATGGGATTCGAACCCACGAACGTCTGCACGACTGGACCCTGAATCCAGCGCCTTTGACCTGACTTGGCAACCCCCGCTTCAAAAGCAGCCTTTCTCTAAGGCTTGTAGTATATATTCTATTCGTTAACCGCGCTCTGCAAAATTGATTAGGCTTGTTCATGAACTCAATTTATTGCTTCTCTTAGATACCCCAAATTTATATCCCGTTTTTCTGTTTCATCACTTTCTATTGATGGAATTGATATACAGATAAAAATTGATTCCGTCCTTTTCATCATTAAAGATTATTTTCTCGACTGTTTGACCTGTCGCTAGTTTTAGCGTATTTGTGAGAAACTCATCGACGTATTCCACACCGGTTACTTTGTCCAACGAAATTGTCTGAACATTATCCCATAACAAACCTGGTCTTACATAATGAACACTTTTTTCAGTGGCAACTATATACCCAAAATTTCTGTTTTCATTCATTCCCATCCTTACTATCGCCCTCATCTTCTGAGTGGAATGTCTCTCAAGGATGGCCGGAGCGATTAGGATCGCATTTTCGCCTTGATCATTAAGCTTCTTCAGAAATCTTTGAAGATTTTTTGGAGCATCCATAGTTTGTCAATCTAGGTTACAATCTTATGCAATGCATCTTGCTCCAGGGCAAATCTGACCTCTCTAGCAAGCCTACGCCCAGTGGACATATTCGTCCTCCATAAGGAATTTCCATAAGGATGGCCTACGGCCATATGCACATTTGTGCCCCCTCCAATACGTGGAGCAACGTCATAGATATAGAATTTTAGATCTTTATCCACACAAGTCTGAAGACAGAATGGTCCTATGATACCTGGTGGATAGTAGTCTTTAGTTACTTCAACATATGTCTCAGCCAGCTCAAAAGCTTTCTCTAATAATGATTCTCTCAATGTGGCAGAATTGTGTCCACAAACGGTGTACTCTGGATTTATCTGTCGCTCATTTAGCGTTAATTGTTGAGTAGCGGGCAACCTCACATGGCCATCAAGGCTAGTCTCGAAACGCCAATCTATGCCCAAAAGCTCTATGCTATTTACAAGCGGCGAATAGAAGAAATCCAAGTTAAATACCGGTCCGATGACATAGCGCTCAACCCTTGCCAAGTCCAGACCGTCCTGATCAATAACGCCATGTTTCAAGAGAAGATCAGCCTTTTGGCAATACTCCTCATAAGATCCAGCTGTAAAAAATCCTCTTTCAAGAGTTTTGACTGCATGTGGAAGTTTTACCATTACAAGCTGATCGATTTCTTCTGGTTCAACTTGCTCCGGATAGGGCAAACCGGCCTTTTCTAGCAGCCAATAATAATCTTTTTTGTCACCTCTCTCCTCCGATCTTAAGAGATTTCTTGCGCCTAGCAAGGGAACCATGAATTGATCTTCAACTGCATCGATGCCACAATAAGATGTGAATGACCTATTAGGCACAAATAAGGCGTTCTTGGCTCTTAAAAAGTCTTGATTTTCCTGATCAATAATATGAGAGAATTTTTTCAGGATCAAGAAATCGTCGATCATGCCTGTAACAATACTTCCATTAACGCGGTTGGCCCGGAAATATTTGACATAAGGCTTTTCCCTGCCTTCCTGACAAATAGCTAAAGCTCTAAAATTCTCCTCCACTGCGCCATCGGCCACATCAAGAGCAGAATGTGATGCAATCATACCTATCCTCAGATCGCCAAAGTTGTATCCCTCCAGAACTTCGGAGATCCTGCTGCGATCTATCAAGTCATAGCACCTCAACATAATTAGATTGGTCAATCATTTCCGTTCAAAGTTTATCAAGATGACTGTGCTTCAGCCAAGAATAGCTCGCCTTTACCATTTTCAACCAGGTCCCCTACATATTTTCGGTATTTGATGCCTTCAATATCTACTATCTCGAGTTGTTGGTAGCTTGGCAACAATCTAGCCGGACCTTTGATAGTTATTGTTCCGTTACCCATCTCTGCGCCTGGCAGATATGTCGATCCTCCAATGATAATGGTTCCCCCCTGGTTCAAACTCCCAGGAAAGTCTCCGACATCACCATGAACGAATATGCTCCCTCCACACATATGTTCCCCAAGCAAAGCGCCTGCATTTCCATGTATCTCGACCTCCCCTCCACGCATGCCGCATTTCTCACCGCGATAACCTGAGCCCGCATAATTGCCAACGTTTCCAGAAACCGTTATTTTTCCACCTTGCATTTCCCGTCCAAGCCAATCGCTTGCATCTCCCATGATTCGCAAAATGCCCCCTTTCATCTTAGCCCCGGCGTGCATTCCGACATTGCCATAAACTTCTACAATACCGTTGGACATGCCCTCTACAAGGCGCTTGATACGAGAAAAGTCGCCTTCCAGCCGTACAAACATATCTTCCGTCTTGGCAGAACCCTCATCGCCATCGACCTGAAAAAAGTCCTCTAATTTCATTTTACGATTGCCTTGCCATATTTCTAGAGCATTTATCTGGCTTAACGTCAAAGGAGCAAATTTATCCGGAGAGATGCTTTCTGCTTCTAAAGAAATTTGAATGGAATGGATCAGCCTAATGATTATTGTCCTCAATTAGGCAACCTCCTTTACAAGACTTCCGGATTCCAGCTCTAGACCTGCTTTTATCACTGCTGGATTTGGTATATAGGCATCCTGAACCATATAATTTGATAATCGGATGCTGTAATACTTCTCGAATTTCTCATTTAGATCAATCATGAGCCTATCCATATCTGCCTTTGGGACACTGGCGTCTACCCAATAGGTTCGGCCTTCCGGAACGGCTAGGATTTCTCCCTGTTTGGCAACAATCAATCCGCTCTTAATTGTGTATTTAGTCGTAGCCATGGCCTTCTTCACCAATTGATAATCCATGCTGGGATCTACATCCTCCGGTTTCAGATCATATATGGCAATATCTGCATCCGCACCAATGCCCAAATGACCTTTATCTTCCAAGCCCAGTACCCTGGCCGGTGCAGCTCTAGTCATAACGGTTATATCGCCCCAGTCTAGCTCACGGTCAACGTTAGCCAGAACTGTTCTTTTCGAAACCTGCTCATGCAAAGTGGCCATCTCTGCGTCCCTTTTGGGCTTGCTCATAAGCAACGATATTACTTCTGGATAATTTACGAATGGACTGCCATTGGGATGATCCGTTGTCATCAATACTTTCCACGAATCTTTGGTGAGCAAAGCCAACTCCAAACCAATGGCCCATTGTATTGCATTAACTAGAGCCTTTCTGAAATAGATCATCGGCACTACGCCACTAGCTTCCTCCAGTTCAAGATCTAGGTTGGACCATTTATTATGCGTCAGCCTTGCATTGCTATACTCTAGAGGAGCATCGGCAGTCATAGTAGTAGCGCTTCCAAAAAGAAGTTGCCCCATGTCCATAGTAGCATGGCTATTCTGATTCATATAATCCGCGATGGCTGGTGCTTTCGACTCGAAATCTCTCCACGAAGTGCCTCCATACGCAGAGAACTGCATATGAGCCACGTGGACTACTTGTCTCATTCGGCTGGGTTTAATATCCTTGAGAAGCTCCAGTGTCTCTATAGCTGTTGCGTAGTTACCTGGTTTGCCCAAATTGTTGAAATGCAAATGGATAGAATGTGGCAGTCTAAGCATTTCATTGGCCTGTGCCAGTCCTCGAATTATATCGGCTGGAGTAATATCGAAGTTCGGCACCGTATCATGAATACCTTTCACATTGGAGCCAAAACCCCATGCTTCGCCACCACCCGGATTGACAATCTTGACACCGTACCCTCTGGCAGCGCGGAGACCCCAGGCTATGAATGCAGATAGTTTGGCAATGTCCTTATCCCGTACACTTTCCATGACTTGCCAATTATTGCCAAATAGTGTAAGCGCACCTTTATCTACGATAGGTATCTCTTCTAGCTCTTCGTGGGTGTGTCGGGCACTGATTATGGGCGTAGCCGCCTCAAAGGCCGTAGTGTATCCCAGCTTCGCATAACGATAGCCTATTGCATAGCAATTAGGCACGGTGTAGCCAGTAGAGGGGCGACATACTCTAGTTCTAGGTTCAACGCCTGATCGGGAGTCGTCCGGCCTCATGATGCGACCTGTGTTTACCTTGCCGCCCGCAATGTGGGAATGAGCATCCACGCCTCCAGGCATAACTAATAGACCTCTAGCGTCGATCTCCTCACCTTTAGCATCCTCCACCACCCTTCCCTTTTCTATGCAGAGATCCATTTCTTCGCCAAATATCCCATTAGTCGGATCGTAAATTATCCCTCCACGAATGATCATCTTTATGTCCCTCCTTCGACAATTACATTAGATCTTAATCTCCTGACACTCGCGATGATATTGTGAACGACCTCTTCGTCGCTTGGATAGGATGATTCGACAATTTTCTTTACCCTCAACGACATGCCATCCATTCGATAAGCTGTTCCCTCGGCTTCAATCCCGGCAACAGCACTAGGTATAACTACATCCGCCAAGAAGGTGGTCGGATTCTCATGAGGATCAATTTGAATAACGGGTATCTTGGCCAAGTATTCTACCACCGATCTAGGAAAATTTGATGCTGGATCAGCTGCTATTACAAGCGCAGCATCGGTATCCTGCCGAGCTAGAACATCACAGGCGGCTGTCTCCCCCGGATTGAAATACGGCATCCCTCGAGAGAAATCTATGGCCATAGGGAAACCAGTCTCCCAAGCCGCCACCTGGCCTATTCCTGCTACGTTGTAATGGCCCCGCATTGGCTGTATTATGAACTTAGTTTGAGCGTTGAGTTCTGCGATAAGTGATAATGCATTATCTATATTCTTGTATCGACCTCGGCTATGTGTTACTCCCAAACCGAAAAATAAGGCTCCAAATTTTGCCGACTTGAGAAGCTCCACGAGCGATATCAGCTCGGCCTTAGATACGCCACCTATTTCATCGGGTAATATTTCGGCTTTGCCAGATAGAATCATGCGTAACGCCGAAATCACTTCATAATCCGATCCAGGCTTAAGTCTAATGAATTTATCAGCATTCTTAGAAGTCCTGGTTTCACGAACGTCAACAACTATCACCTTTTTGCATTTGCGTCCTTCAGACGTAAACTTTCCACAAACGTTTGACGAATATCTCAATGTATGGCGAGGATGAGCTTCAGCGGGATTGCAACCCCAAAAAACTAAGAGATCTGCTCTATTCTTGACCTGACCCAGTGTGGCACCCGCTAACCCTTTTTCCTCTATACCTATGACTGAAGGTCCATGGCAAACTGTAGCTGTGGAATCGAGTATCCCTCCGACTTCCTCCGCAAGAAGTATTCCCTTTTTCTGGGCTTCGCATACAGTCGAAGCCCAACCATAGAGTAACGGGTGCTTCGCCCGCAAGAGAATCTCTGCAGCCTTATCGTAAGCTTCCTGGTAGCTGACCTCCGTGAGTTCACCATTCTGTCTTATCATCGGTGTTTTAATTCGGTCATGACCCATGAGTTTGCTGGCTCCCAGTCGACATGAATGCTTAACGCGTTTTACTTGATTGTCTTCCACTTCTACGGTCAAATCGTCACAAAGGCAACCGCAAAATGAGCAGATCACATCTTCGTGGACGATCATGCTTCTATCCTTCCGATATCACTAAAAAGTGCTCGAATGTCCAAGACTTTAGAAGCTGTAGCCTCAACCTCAACTTCTACACCTTTATATTGAGGCATACCACATCCACCTGTATCTGGACCGACTAGGACATTTGCCCAAGGGCCCATAGGAATAAATATGATACCTTCAGGCAAACCGGAGTCCATTCGCGCGGATAGCACTGCTTGTCCAAATCTGCTTCTAATCAAAACGTTTTTTTCCTCAGCTTGAACCAACGATTTATAGTCTGCCTCTGAAAATGAGCAAATGGATACCGCCTGAAAATATTCCTGCGTCATCTTGGACTCACAACCGGCACCTTGCGCTAGTGTTCGACCGGAGATCATGATCGCTTTCGTGATAACCACCACATCTTTCCTTTTGAATAAATTGTCCGATGCTAAATAATGCGCGGTCAATTCAAAAAGGTTTCAAAAATCGCCACGAGATGCTCTTTTACTGCATCACTTTAATATACTACCTCTTCATTGGATTATAGTTCACCCTTGGAGTTGAAATTTTGGTAGGGAGAGTCTGGAAGTTTGAGAACGATATCGATACCGACGCTATAATCCCTGGAAGATATCTGGTTATTAATGATCCTCAGGAGCTAGCAAAACATCTATTCGAAGGCATCAGGCTGGAAATGGCGACATGCGAAAAAATTGGGGATTTTGTAGTTGCGGGAGAGAATTTCGGTTGCGGATCCTCCAGAGAACACGCACCTCTTGCAATCAAGGGCTCAGGAATATCGGCTGTAATCGCCAAATCATTTGCCAGGATATTCTTCAGAAACGCTATAAATATTGGTCTGACCTTATTCATTTGCTCAGAAGTGGATAGAATTAGGGACGGAGATGTTCTAGAGATAGATATGGGTCAAGGAGTGATATACAACACCAGCAGCAATGAATATTATAAAACGATGCCCTTGCCCAAATTCCTCATGAACATAGTTAAAGCCGGTGGATTGATTGAATACACGAAGAGAGTGGTGGCCAACGAAATGGTGACCATAAGATGAAATACGCGGTACCTGTTATACCTGGAGATGGTATCGGACATGAAATAATAGCAGAAGGCCAAAAAGTTCTTGAAGCAGCTGCGGACAAACATGGATTCTCTATTGATTGGATTAACTATCCCTTGGGAGCAGAGCATTATTTAAAAACGGGAGAACTAGTGAACGAAGAGACTCTCAGGGAGCTTAAAAAATATAGAGCCATCTATTTAGGTGCAATTGGGGATCCACGCGTCGAGCCAGGCATACTGGAAAAAGGAATTTTGCTTCGCATGAGATTCTTTTTCGATCAGTATATCAACCTTAGGCCCGTGAAACTCTTAGAGGGGGTCTCGACACCCTTGAAGGATAAGAGATCCTCAGATATTGACTTTGTTGTGGTAAGAGAAAATACAGAGGACTTCTATATTGGGATTGGCAGTCGTGCCAAATCAGGACGAAGTCATGCCGACTTTGAGGTCAAACGAGCCCTTTATACCATAAAGTTTGGTTTGGATATAGAATCAGACAGCGAGGAGATTGGCTATCAGATCGGAGAGCTATCCAAAGAAGGATGTTGCCGCGTCATCAAATATGCCTTCGACTTGGCGATGAAAAGGCGGAAAAAGGTCTCGAGCGTAGATAAAGCCAATGTACTCTCGGACATTTACGGCCTTTGGCGAGAAATATTTTTGGATGTGGCCAAAAACTATTCTCAAGTTAAGCATGATTTCAATTTTGTTGACGCAATAACTATGTGGTTTGTAAAAAATCCAGAATGGTTCGATGTTGTTGTGACGCCTAATATGTTTGGGGACATAATCACCGACCTAGGCGCAATTATTCAAGGCGGTTTGGGACTCGCACCTGGAGCCAATCTCAACCCAGAAGGGACTAGCATGTTTGAGCCCATTCACGGTTCTGCACCGAAATACAAAGGGAAAAATATGATCAATCCAATAGCTACTATCTGGGCAGGAGCGATGCTCCTCGAACACCTGGATCAGCCATCGGCCGCCGAAGATGTTGTTAATGCCATTGAGCGAAACCTCAAAGAGGGAAAGATCAGGACCTATGACCTTGGCGGAAGGTCTACAACGTCCGAAGTAGGCACAGAGATAGCTCGACTAGTTAAGACTTTATAGTAGTTTTAGCCAAATGGAAAAGGTTTTATGTGGGAGGATTTCATCTCTCATCCGGTGCAGTTGAAGAGGCTTGAGGCATGCCAACCCATGGGGGCTTGTAGCTCAGTTAGGCAGAGCGTCTGGCTTTTAAAATTTTTGAAGATACCAGGTGGCCGAGGGTTCAAATCCCTTCAAGCCCGCTTGCAGATCCTTGAGCCTTGAACCTGCTATTTCTTGAGGTGTTGGAGTGACCAAATTTGTTGCGAAAGATCATGAACTAGTTCCTGAGCACATTATTCTTTTGCCTGAAGAAGGCAAAGAGGTCCTTATAAAATATGGAGTTGATGCGGCTCAGCTGCCCAAGATTCATGTGAACGACCCCGTAGCTAAAGAAATCGGGGCAAAGGTAGGGAATATTTTGAAAATTATTAGAAAAAGCCCCACTGCCAAGCATTCGACTTTTTATAGACTGGTAATAGATTGAAGGTGTTCCTTTGTTAGACAGAAATATTCTTTATAATAGCTATTTTACAAAAGACAAATTAGTACATCACCATTTAAACTCATTCAACGATTTCATCGATAGAGGTCTGCAAAAAGTCATCAAAGAAGTAGGAATAATTGAAACTAACATTGAGAACACATATGTCAAACTTGGCAAGATTCACGTAGAAAAACCCGTAGTGAGGGAAGCAGATGGATCCATTGAGAAACTTTATCCCAATGACGCTCGGTTGCGAAATCTAACATACGCAGCGCCAGTTAAGCTTGAAATGACTATTGTGGAAGGTGAGACGGAGAAGGAACCGGTTGTTGCAGAAATAGGCACTATGCCTATTATGCTAATGTCCAAAGTCTGTAACCTCTACGGGATGTCACCGAAAGAGATGATTAGCTATGGAGAAGACCCCATGGATCCAGGGGGATACTTCGTAGTGAACGGTTCTGAGCGTGTAATCATAACTTTGGAGGACCTGGCACCAAATAAAATTTTAGTTGAATACAACCAGCGCTACGACGAAAATATTGAAGTTACCAAGGTATTTAGCCAAAGACAGGGTTACCGATCCCTAGTGATTGTAGAGCGGGGACGGCGCTCTATCTTGGAAATATCATTTCCTTCCGTTTCAGGAAGACTCAACTTTGTAACTCTACTACGAGCGCTCGGCATGGAAACGGATATGGATATAGTCAAAGCGGTCTCCGATAACCCCGAAATCATTAAGTTTATGCTTGAGAACCTAGAGGAGTCTGAAGTCTCTACAACAGAGGAGGCCCTGGAAAAGATCGGTTCGCGTGTGGCAGCAGGACAAGCCAAAGAGTACCAGAAAAAGAGGGCAACTTATGTTTTGGATAGATATCTGCTGCCGCACATTGGAGTAGAGGAACATGATAGATACGCCAAAGCTCTTTTCCTCGGCAAGATGGCAGAAGCTTGTTTTGAGCTAGCGTTGGGCCATAGAAATGAGGACGACAAGGATCATTACTCTAATAAAAGGCTAAAACTTTCTGGAGATCTGATGGAAGATCTTTTCAGGGTCGCCTTCAATCGTTTGACGCGCGATATAAAGTATCAGCTCGAACGTGCCTCTATGAGGAATAGGGAACTAAATGTTGTGACCACTGTAAGAGCTGATGTATTAACAGAAAGGATGATCCATCCGCTCGCAACAGGAAATTGGGTTGGCGGACGGACGGGAGTCTCGCAGCTATTGGATCGAACTGACTACATGGCAACTCTTTCGCACCTCAGGCGAGTTATTTCACCCTTATCCAGATCGCAACCGCATTTCGAGGCCAGAGATCTGCATGCAACTCAATGGGGACGCATATGTCCTAGCGAAACACCAGAGGGACCGAATTGTGGGCTAGTCAAGAATTTTGCCCAAGCTGTTGAGCTGAGCAAAGGCATTGCGAACTATGAGGATGTTAAGAAAATAATTGTGGATCTTGGTGTGGTTCATGTAGGAGGTAATAATGGATGAGGTTAATAGATTATCCGATGGCGCTAGGGTATTTGTCAATGGGGAGATAATCGGGCACCACCCTGAACCAAGAAAGCTGGTTGAGAACGTGAGACGGCTTAGAAGAGTCGGCACCTTTAGCAGCCAGATAAATGTAGCATATTTCGAAGAAACTAACGAGATTGTTATAAATACGGACTCCGGAAGAGCAAGGAGGCCATTGATAGTAGTGGAAAAAGGTCGTGCTCTCGTTACCGAAGGGCATACGGAACAGTTGGCTCGAGGAGAGACAACCTTTGACAATTTAGTAAATTCCGGGCTCGTAGAATACTTGGATGCGGAAGAAGAAGAGAACAGCCTTATAGCTATCTGGGAGAGCGACCTGACTGTAGATCATACTCACTTAGAATTAGATCCTTCTTTGATTTTGGGAATTGCAACTGGCTTAGTGCCCTATCCCGAGCACAATGCGAGTCCAAGAAATACCATGGGCGCCGGAATGATTAAGCAATGTCTTGGCATGTCCATGGCCAATATGAGGCTTCGGCCTGATACGAGAGGCCATTTCCTGAATTATCCGCAGAGAGGGATTGTCAGTACAAGAACTGCCAAAGCAGTAGGATTTGACGAGAGACCGGCTGGACAAAACTTTGTCGTGGCAGTTTTGGCTTATGAGGGCTATAATATCGAGGATGCTTTGATATTAAATAAGGGATCTATAGAACGGGGACTTGCGAGAAGCCATTTCTTTCGGGTTTTGGAAGCGGAGGAGCGCAAATATCCTGGGGGTCAAGAAGACACGTTTGAGATTCCTGACTTAGAGGTTCGGGGAGCGCGTGGATCAGAAGCTTATGAACAATTGGATTCTGATGGGTTGGTTAATCCCAATGCACAAGTGGGACCAAATGACGTCCTTATTGGCAAGACTAGCCCGCCTAGATTCCTTGAAGAGCCTACTGAGTTTGGTATTTCCCCCCAACAAAGACGTGAGACTTCCGTTACGATGAGGTCGAACGAGAAGGGCGTAGTCGATATGGTCATTCTAACTGAATCCATAAATGGTAACCGACTTGTTAAAGTCAAAACCAGAGACCAACGCGTTCCCGAACTAGGAGATAAATTTGCCTCTAGACACGGCCAGAAGGGCGTATTGGGCTTAATTGTTGCCCAGGAGGATATGCCTTTTACCGAATCCGGAGTGGTGCCTGATCTACTTCTCAACCCGCATGCCATACCATCTAGGATGACTGTCGGACATGTCTTAGAGATGATTGGTGGAAAAGTTGGTTCACTTGAGGGTAGGTCTATTGATGCTACAGCCTTCTTGGGGGAAAAAGAAGTCGATCTGCGTAGTGCACTTACAAAGTTTAGTTTTTCACATACAGGCAAAGAAATCATGTATAACGGCGCCACAGGGGAACAGATTATGGCGGATATATTTGTGGGTGTAATCTTGTATCAAAAGCTTTACCATATGGTTACAGGCAAGATGCACGCTAGATCACGTGGACCAGTCCAAGTACTTACAAGGCAGCCAACGGAAGGCCGTGCTCGAGAAGGGGGCTTAAGATTCGGGGAAATGGAAAGGGATGTGCTCATTGCTCATGGCGCTGCCCTTGCTCTCAAAGAGCGATTAGTAGACGAATCCGATAAAGTAACCGAATTGGTCTGCGCGAAATGCGGGATGATAGCAATTCATGACCGCAGAAGAAATGCAGACTATTGTACAGTCTGCGGCTCCGACACGGAGATTAGCCCGGTGGAAATGAGTTATGCATTTAAGCTGCTGTTAGATGAAATTAAATCTCTAGGCGTGGCGCCCAGGCTAATCATGGAAGACGCAATTTAGGTGAGAATATGAGCGTTCCTAAAAGGATTGGCAAAATTCAATTTGGCCTCATCTCTCCCCAGGAATTCAGGAAGATGAGCGTCGTAAAAATCATCACGGCAGATACCTACGATGATGACGGCTTTCCTATCGAAATGGGATTAATGGATCCAAGACTAGGCGTAATTGACCCTGGACTGAGGTGCCGGACCTGCGCCGGTCGTCCCGGCGAATGTCCTGGTCACTTTGGCCATATTGATCTCATTGCTCCTGTTACCCACGTGGGATTTGCTAAACTTATTCGGAAGATCCTTAGAGCAATATGCCGCGAATGTTCCAGATTAATGATGTCTGAACAAGAAAAACAGGTATATTTAAGCCAAATCCAGACACTCGCGAAGCTTGGTCAACCGAGAGATGATGTTGTAAATAAGGTCTTCGCAGAAGCAAGGAAGCACAAGAGCTGCCCCTACTGTGGAGGTCAACAATTTGAGATCAAATTCGAAAGGCCTTTGTCATATATTGAGGAGGGTCACAGGCTCACGCCTTCCGATATCCGGGACAGATTCGAAAAAATTCACGACGATGACGTAAAGATCATGGGCATGAATCCTGAAACTGCCCGGCCGGAGTGGATGATATTTACTGTTTTGCCGGTTCCTCCTGTGACTATGAGGCCCTCAATAACATTGGAAAGCGGTCAACGCAGTGAGGATGACCTGACTCATAAGTTAGTGGATATAATTAGGATAAACCAAAGATTTCAAGAGAATAGAGAAGCTGGTGCACCCCAACTTATTATTGAGGATCTTTGGGAGCTACTGCAGTATCATATTACTACTTTCTTGGACAACACCGTATCTGGCGTTCCGCCAGCCCGTCATCGCAGCGGTAGACCCCTCAAGACACTATCTCAGAGGCTAAAAGGAAAAGAAGGAAGGTTTCGAGGCAGCCTATCTGGGAAACGAGTTAATTTTAGTGCCAGAACCGTGATTTCGCCTGATCCGAACCTCAGCATAAATGAGGTTGGAGTCCCGCTTGATATAGCAATGGAACTTTCTGTACCCCTTGTCGTCAATTCCAGAAATAAGGAGATTATCAAAGCTTTCGTTAGGAGAGGCCCCGATAGACACCCAGGGGTTAACTATGTAACTCGTGCGGATGATCGACGAATCAAAATTGCCGAGAAGAATTGCGAAGAGGTTGCAGACCAGATCGATATCGGCTGGAAAGTTGACAGACAACTGGACAATGGTGATATTGTTCTATTCAATAGACAGCCGTCATTACATCGGATGTCAATAATGGCCCATCGAGTAAAGGTCATGCCCTACAAGACTTTTCGACTCAATCCAGCAGTTTGCCCACCATATAATGCCGATTTCGATGGGGACGAAATGAACCTGCACGTTCCCCAAACCGAGGAGGCACGTGCAGAAGCGGAAATCCTGATGCGAGTGGAAGAAAACATTCTTTCACCGAGATTTGGAGGCCCTATAATTGGAGGCATCCATGACTACGTCACTGGCTCATTCCTGCTGACACACGGCAAGAAGCCTATCGATCGAAGGGAAGTAATGGAGTTGCTAAAGAAGTTCGATATTTCAGAGCTTCCTGAGCCTGAAGGATATGTCGATGTTCAACCCTATTGGACAGGCAAACAAATTTTCAGCCTTATATTGCCACAAAGTCTTAATCTAACATTCAAAGCCGATTTCTGCTACAATTGTGATGTATGCAAAGGTGAAGAGTGCGAACACGACGCTTATGTAGTAATTAAGAATGGCATGCTTCTCAAAGGGACTATTGATGCTGAGGCAGTAGGAGCCTTCAAAGGAAAGATCACTGACCGAGTTATTAAGGAATGTAGTCCTGAAGTAGCAAGCGAATTTCTTGATAAGATGACACTGCTAGCCTTGAGAGGAATAATGTTAGCAGGATTCAGCTTTGGCATAGATGATGAAGACATACCAGAAGATGCCGCCGAACAGATTGACGAGACCACAAAATCTGCCAAAGAAAAGGTACAGCAACTCATTGAAGCCTACAAAGCCGGCGAACTGGATCCATTGCCAGGTCGCACTCTCGATGAAACCCTGGAAATGAGGATCATGCAGACTCTAGGCAAGGCCAGGGATAGCGCTGGACAGATTGCTGAACGTTACCTTGGCTTAGATAACTCCGGAGTTGTTATGGCGGTCTCTGGAGCGAGAGGAAGTATGCTAAATCTTACCCAAATGGCGGCTTGTGTTGGCCAGCAATCGGTACGCGGAGAACGTATTATTCGAGGTTATACTGGAAGAACCTTGCCTCACTTCAAGAAAGGTGATCTAGGATCAGAAGCCCATGGGTTCGTGGAATCCAGTTATAAGAAAGGGCTCTCTCCGACAGAGTTCTTCTTCCACGCTATAGGCGGAAGAGAAGGTCTAGTGGATACAGCTATTCGAACGTCTCAAAGCGGATATCTCCAGAGAAGACTTGTCAATGCTCTTCAGGATCTTGAAGTCAAATACGATGGCACGGTGCGGGAAACACGCGGCATGATAGTTCAATTCCAATACGGTGAAGACAGTGTTGATGCATCAAGACGCGATTATGCCAGTCCTGAAAACGCAAAACGGATTGCAAGAAAGGTCCTACAAAAAGAGGCTGTATGAATCTTAGCCATAAAGAAATCCAGGAAACTCTGGACCACTTGGACCTACCCCACGGTATAGTAAATGCCATACGCGAGGAGCTCGAAGGAAGAGAAATCGCCAAGGAACAGCTTCAAGAGATCATTGGACAAGTTGTTGAGGATTATGAGCATGCTCGCGTGGAACCATGTGAAGCTGTGGGAGTCGTGGCGGCACAATCCATAGGTGAACCTGGAACTCAGATGACTATGAGAACTTTTCACTATGCAGGAGTGGCGGAGATCAATGTCACTCTGGGATTACCGCGACTTATCGAAATAGTGGATGCCCGAAAAATACCATCTACACCAACGATGACAATAAGGCTGACGCCAGAGTACGCATATGACAGGGATCTTGCTAGAGAGGTTGCTTGGGCCATCGAGTCAACTTCACTTCTTCATTTGGGTTCAATAGCCACAGACCTAGCTGAAATGAATATTATAATGGAGCTCAACCCCTCGGCAATGGATCAGCGCAAGATTACAGTCGAAGAAGTGGCCGATCGTTTGCGTGAAGAAACGGGCTTGCCTGTGGACCAGAGGGATAATGTGTTGATTATGGCTCCTAAAGAGGCGTCTTATCGAGAACTCTTGCAGCTAGTTGAGAAGATAAAGAAAATCTCTCTAAAGGGTCTAGAAGGAATAAAACGAGTGGTTATTCGCAAGGAACGCGAAGAATATGTTTTGTATACAGAAGGGTCCTCGCTGAAGAAAATCATGCAGTTTGATGGAGTAGATCCGGCAAGGACCAAGACAAACAATATCAATGAAATTGGCGAGGTTTTAGGTATCGAGGCTGCTCGCAATGCCATCATAAATGAGGCCACAGACACCCTTCGCGAACAGGGCCTCTCGGTAGACGTTAGGCATATTATGCTAGTAGCGGATATCATGACGGTAGATGGCGATGTGAAACAAATCGGAAGGCATGGAATCTCGGGCGAGAAAGCATCAGTCCTTGCGAGAGCCGCCTTTGAGGTTACTGTCAACCACATCTTGGATGCAGCCGTCCGTGGAGATGTTGATGATCTGAAAGGAGTTACAGAAAACGTCATAGTTGGACAACCAATACAGCTTGGCACAGGTGATGTGCAGCTTATTGTAAGCAGAACGAGGTAGTGCGATGATAAATGTAGATAGAGCACTTAGGAGTTCCATTAGAACAGGGAAAGTTGTGCTTGGATCTAATAGAACGATTAAAGCCGGATTGAATGGACAAGCAATATTAATCATTTTCGCAGCTGATTGCCCCAATGAAGTACGCGAGCAGCTCGATTCCATGGATACCCCATTCTATAGCTACCAAGGCATGGGATTAGACCTTGGATCTGCCTGCGGAAAGCCTTTCTCTGTGGCATCCCTGGCAATTATTGAGCCAGGGGATTCAGAGATAATGGCGTTGCTGCGGGAGATCCGAGGTGTTGAAGCATGAGTGAGTTCAAGCTCACGACTGAAGGGATCAGATTCATTGCTTTATTTGAGAGCCTGACTGGCGGGATAGCTAGGGATTGTGTGGTTGATGAAGAAAACGATCGCATCATTTTTGTTATAAAGAAAGGAGATATGGGAGCGGCTATTGGTAAGAAAGGCTCCAATATAAACAGGGTAAAGAAATCTACAGGCAAGCAAATAGAGATAGTTGAGTACAGCGATGATGTTAAAGAGTTCCTGGAGAATCTTTTTCAACCAGCCTCAATAAGAAACGTCGTAGTTGTTAATAAGAATAATAAGCGATTGGCTTATGTAGATGTAGCAAATAAGGACAAGGGACTTGCTATCGGTAAGGATGGCCGGAATATCCTGAAAGCTAAAATGCTGGCGCAAAGGCATCATAGCGTCGACGATATCATAATTCAGTAGAAATCCTGTAAATCATGATTACTAAGGTGAATTGAATGGGAAAGGGAATTTATGCAGCCAGGAAACTGGAGCGTGATAGGAAGATTTTGAGATGGAGTTACCCTAAATATATTGCAAGAGTGTCGGGGAGCAAAATAAAAGCAGATCCGCTAGGTGGAGCACCTTTGGCTAGAGGTATTGTTCTCGAGAAGGTAGGAATAGAAGCCAAACAACCTAACTCTGCAATAAGAAAAGCGGTAAGAATCCAGCTCATCAAAAATGGCAGACAGGTTACTGCGTTCACTCCTGGCGATGGAGCCATAGGTTTCATCGATGAACATGACGAAGTAGTAATTGATCGCATCGGTGGACGTATGGGAAGGTCTATGGGGGATATCCCTGGAGTCAGGTTTAAGGTGATTGCAGTCAATAATGTCTCATTAGATGAAATGGTAAAGGGAAGAAAAGAGAAACCTGTGAGGTGATTGCTTGAAGGTATTCGATAAATGGGATCCAGCTGAAATCACCCTTGAAGATCCGAGCATAAATGCATACATGAACCTCACTTCAAGGTCTGTAATGCATTCAGGTGGCCGGCATGCTAAGCAGCAGTTCAAGAAATCTGAACAGCATGTAGTTGAACGCTTAGTCAATAAAATGATGAGGAAAGATAAGAACACGGGGAAGAAGATGAAAGCATATGGCATTGTAGAAGATGCTTTCGATATAATCCATAAGAAAACAAAGAGTAATCCCTTATCTGTGCTAGCCAAAGCCATATCAAATGCTGGGCCACGAGAAGAAGTTGTTAGGCTCAAGTATGGCGGTATCACTGTTCCAAAGGCGGTAGACACAGCACCACAGAGAAGAGTCGATACTGCCTTGATGTTTATTTCTAAAGGCGCGCAGCAAGCCTCCTCTAAAACAAGAAAATCCATAGCAGACACTTTGGCTGATGAAATCATCGCTGCAGCAAACTATGATGTAAAAAGCTATGCAATAAATCATAAAGATAGTGTTGAGCGCGTGGCTAAGGCTGCCAGATAAAGGCGGCCTTTAGACCCTAATATTTTTCTGTTTATAATAGTTACAAATCCAAATAAAATCTCTGGTATCTCAATGCTAAAAAAAGTCACCTGAAACGCCTGATAAAGGATTTGTCAATCCAGCTTTTCAGAGAATATATCAGTCTAGTTGGTGCACCTATGCACATTTTCCCATATACACCAACTGCACAATCGCAGCCAAGAGATATCAAAGCCACTTGACTATCTGTGGATGCCCTTACGAAATGGTTTTCCAAAAGCTTTCCTTCAGCAAGCTTAGAAAGGTTCTTTGCTGTATGATGGGCCTGACGCTCCGCCTCCAAACCAGTCTTGGTCGCTAACCTGCCATCAATCTCTACCCAAGCACTATCGCCCTATGGCAAAAACATCAAACGATGCACGAAGGTAATTATCGACAAGAATCCAGCCTTGATTCTTGGGAAGTTCGAGGTTCTCCACAAAATCTGGCGGCTTCAATCCAGCTGTCCAAATTGCCATGTCACAATCCAAACGAACGCCATCTGAAAAAAGTATACAATCCTCCTTTACTTCACTGACCTGAACGGATGTCAAGACATTTACTCCCTTCCTGGCTAATGCACTTTCAACGAGGTGGGAAGTTTGCTGAGAAAATTGAGGAAGCAAACGATCACGAGCCTCTATGACATATGTGGATGCATCCAGACTTTCAGCAAGAACGGACGCTACCTCCACACCTGTAAGCCCAGAACCAATTATCATAATTCTTTCTGGATTTCTGTCCTCAATAAACCTCCTAGCTTTTATTGTCTCTTCAAGAGTATTAATTGCAAAAGTGCTTTCTGCTCCTTGGATCCCATAGTAATTTTGTGAAGCGCCGGCAGCGATTACAGCAATATCGAAATCTATCTGGGATCTTTCGCATTTAACAACCTTATTGCCTAAACTTCGCGCCCTTTCATTCACAAACTTAGCCCCGACGCGATCGCAGAATGGTTGGAGTGGCGCAGTGAGCTCTCTTATCCTTGCCAGACCGCCTAAATATTCAGGATATAAAGCTTACAGCTCGATCCGACTCTTGGGTTCTATCAGCGTGAATCTTAAGAGCTCTGGCGACGCAACCCTAATAAGCTCTGCCCCAGCCACTCCACCACCAATAACAACCACTTCTAATCCCATCAATCATTCCAACTCTAGATTAGCTTCGTGCAGTCAAAGATCAGGCACTAGTAGGAGAAACTCAAAGGCATTAAACCTATTTTCTTAGAAAGGGCTCTTTCTACTTGAAGACCAAAGGCTTAGAGAATAGCCATTGAATAGCCATATTAGATATACAGTCCAGAGTTCAAACTTATCTGGACATCTAAGAAAAAAATATGATCACAGTTTATTTTGACGGCTTATGTCAGCCTATAAATCCCGGTGGCGTGGCTACCTACGGATTTCTCGTTTATGATGAGGAGGAATTAATTCATTGTGGCTACGGGGTGGTAGGGGAAGGCAAGGGTATGACTAACAACGTAGCTGAATATGAAGGTCTAAGAGCAGCTATAATATGGTTTAAAGGAAAAAGTATTGAGGAAAAGATCGAGATTAAGGGAGATTCTATGCTTGTGCTGAACCAGATGCTTGGGAAATGGAAGGTCAGGTCAGAGACATCCAAGAAATATGTGCCCGAGATCATGAAGTTGCTGAAAAACATGGACGTAAGCTTCATCTGGATCAAAAGAGAAGAAAATGAAGATGCAGACGAGCTATCAAGAATTGCTTATAAGCGATACAATGAGACCCACCGCCCTAGCAATAAATAAACAAAATAAACCAAAACAAACTACCTATTCAATTCGGCATATTTCTTCGCCCAATATGTAATTAGCATATCGGCTCCAGCTCTTTTTATTGAGGTTAGTGATTCTAGAAAAGCGACGGTTTCATTTAGCCAACCCATCTGTGCTGCAGCCATTATCATTGAATACTCGCCGCTTACCTGAAAGGCAGCTAAGGGCATACCAAACTGATCTTTTACTGCTTTCAATATATCCAAATAGGGCATGGCAGGTTTAACCATCACTATATCGGCACCCTCTTCTATATCCAACTGGACTTCCCAAAGCGCCTCTGCAGCGTTTGCAGGATCCATCTGGTATGATCTTCGATCTCCAAAGGCGAAACTAGACTCCGCTGCTCCTCGAAATGGGCCGTAGAAAGTTGAGGCATATTTAGCAGAATATGAGAGAATTGGCGTATCTGTATATCCTTCTAAGTCAAGTGCCGCCCTAATTGTTTGAACCATATGATCTATCATTCCACTCGGTGCTATTATATCAGCTCCAGATTCAGCATGGCTGGCAGCTATCATGCCAAGAACAGGCAATGTCTCATCGTTGAGAATTTTCTCGTTGCGAACCAATCCGCAGTGACCATGGCTGGTGTATTCACAAAGGCAAAGATCGGTTATTACAATAAGGCCAGTAACTTCCTTAATTTTCCTTACGGCCTGTTGGATTATACCCTCAGAATCATAAGCTGCTGAACCTACATCATCCTTGTGAGCTGGTAGACCAAATAATAGAACTGCTGGTACACCTAGATCCTCTAATGCGCCTGCCTCCGTTTGTATTCCTTCTAAACTCTGTTTGAACTGATTGGGCATAGGCTCGATTGCTTTTGGTTCAGATAGTTTTTCATCCACGAATAATGGCTGGACCATGCTTTTCAAAGAAAGCCGGGTCTCTGCTACGAGATCTCTTATCCCGGGAGCGCGAAGTCTCCTCATTCTCCTCAAAGAGTTCCCCCCAGCCTGAATAATTCTAAAGCGGACTTCAAGAAAGCCACGTCTCCCTTTTCCGCAGCGTTCTTGAGGGATTTAGTAGGTTCGGCTAAAAGCTTGTTCACTATTGAATGACTCATATCACTCAAAACCTGCTGTTCTATCTCGCCTAGAGTATGGTAGAAACTAAGCTTATTCATAGCTTTCCGAACCTCTTGTTCCTTAATTGCCTCTGCTTGAGAATATAGAAGAGCCAACAATTCTTCAGCCTGTTTCCTTTTGTACTTTGCTTTTAGAAGTTCATACTCCTCCCCGATGATAGCTTCTACCTTTTCAATTTCAGCCATCCTTTGCCTCATATTCTCACTGCTTACGCATTTCAATCCATCAATATTGTGCAATTCTACATTATGCACTTGAGAAACCGCTTCTTCCACATCGCGGGGATTGGCTATATCAATAATGAGCAATTTCGATAGGCGGTCAGCCATTGCCTTTTCGATATCGCTTTTTAAAAGAATATAATGGGGTGCTGATGTAGCACTGATGACCAAGTCCACGACTCTAAGATGAGATTTCATTTCCTCAAAAGGTATAGCTATCCCGCCTAGACTTTCTGCTACCGATTGAGCTGAGCTGAAGGTTCTGTTAGTAACGTAAAAAGAGTCTACACCTTTATCATGGAGAGCCTTCGTTATGAGTTCACCTGTTTCACCCGCTCCTATCACCATAACGGTTTTCCCTTTTAAATCCCCAAGAATCTCTTCGGCCAAGTCCACAGAAGCAGAACCCACCGAAACAGAACGTTCATTTATTCGTGTTTCCTTTCGCACCCGTTTTCCCACCTGGATGGATTTCTTAAGAGCAGTCTCCAGCAGCCACCCTATTGTTCCAGCTTTCTTGGCCATATGATAGAGGTCTTTTATTTGCCCAAGGATCTGATCCTCACCTAATACCATAGACTCCAGGCCGGAGGCCACTCTCAGAAGATGCAGAACAGATTCATCATGGTCGTAAAAATCAATAATGCGTGAAGAGACACGAGCTTTCTTAGCTAAATCAAAAAGTACTTTTTCTCCTTTAGGAGAGACAACATAGATTTCTACACGATTGCATGTCTTTAGAACAGCACATTCCTCGACTTGGTCTTGAGATTTAACCCAGCTAAGAATAGTCGCAACGTCTCCATGCCAAGCTCTTTCAATTTCTTCAATGGAGGCCTTGCGATGAGTAACTAGCATTGAGGCAATCTTGCTCATCTCGCATGGCATGTTCTCGGGCTCTCATATAGGCCTTTTCGTAGGACTCATTGAGAAGCCTCCAAACCTCCTTATCCTCGAGAATGTTCCATACTATTTTTGATCTATTGTTCTGAAGAGGCACGGATTCCTTTAGCTCTCGCCGTATATGCCCTAAGAGTCTAGCCATCCCTTGATAATCTTCCCGCAGATATTTCTCTAATTTTAAACGCAAATACTTGGAGAGAGCCGGGCTTTCTGTGGAAATGGCTATCGTTACGGGATCTCTTCTCACTATAGATGGTACTACAATATCCCCAACCCCGTCCACTTTATTAATCATAATTCCAAGATCATTCGCTTTCTTCTCGATAGCTCTATTTAGATCAGCATCGTTTGTCGCTGGTACGACGATGAAGGCTCCCTGAAGATACCGAGCGTAGTCCTCATAAAGATCGGCCCTTATCAGTTCCAATGTTCCTTTTTGGCTTTGCTCTATGAGATTAGTCGTGAAATTTTTGCTCACCACTTGCACACGGGAGTACTGCGAAAATAAAATAGCTTTGCGCTCGCCTACTTTCCCCCCGCCAAATATCACAATCAGCTTCGATTTCAAATTCAAGTAAAGAGGGATAAGATTCTTCCCAAAGCGTTCTTGGTCGTCAATCTCGGCCATACTTTTCAAATCCTAGCGCTGGTTTTCTTGTACTCTTTCTCGCTGAATAGAACCTTATACTCCTCTACGCTAGTGGCATCGGAAAGCTCTTTGGCAATTCGCAGGCAATCTTCTTTGCTGCGAGAATGGATAACTGTATAAAGATTATAAGGCCAATTATGAGCGAGTTCCCTCTCATAACAATGGGTAACCTCCTGCGAAGAGGCTAAAATCGTTCCTACTCTTTCTAAATCTTGTGGAGCTACTTTCCATGCAACCATGGCGTTAGCAACAATACCCAATGCTCGATGCCCCATAGTTGCAGCAAAACGCCTTATTATCCCTTGTTCAGTCATGAGCTTTAGCCGCTTAATTACTTCCTCGTCGGATATTCCAAGTTCCTCACCCAGAAGGAGGTAAGGTTTTTCCGTGAGTTCTATACCATTTTGAGCTGCTCTTAAAAGCGAAAAATCCAGAGAATCAATCATTTCCAGCCTCCGGGATCTTGGAATGGATATTTATCGATGCCTTGGGTCCGAATCTCCTTAATCGAATTTCCAGGATTTCCTGAAACCTCGTGATCGCTCCAATAATTGCCACCTAGCTTTGGACCCGCATTCCATTGATTAATCCCATTATCAAGTGCATTCTGATAGCCATTTTCAACGAAGATGTTGTGATATAAGAGATTATCTTTACAATCTACGAGGTTGACGCCAGAAATCTCATTACGGATAAAATTGTTCTCTTTAATCTCGCAAAGAGATGAAAAACTCATTCTGAGACCATATCGAATGTTCTGATTCAGATTGTTGCCCTCTATTTTCGCTTTTTGGGAAGATTGGACGAAAACACCTTGACTGTTATTTAGAGCGCTATTTCCTCGTAATTCAGCACTCGAGAGCTGCTCCAGAACTATGCCATCTAGTTTATTTTCTTTTAAACTATTATTTAAAATTTGACAAGCATTAGATCCAAAGAGAGCAAGACCCCGCGAATTCTGTTGCATTTTATTTTCTGCGATTAAGCACTTATGGGAGTTGATTAAAGCGATCCCATCATCTTTATTTTGATTGGCGGTGCAATTGATGAGGCTACACAGACGACAGTTTACCAGTGAAATACCTTTGCCTGACATATAGGTGTCTGATGAAGTCAGGCTCAGGTTTAATGAATCCAATAATTTAAAACCAACCTCTTCACTGCCCAATGCAGTATCATTAAAAAATTGGCCATTTTTAGAATCTGTGGCCATAAAACCAATTTTGCATCCATCTGCCAAACTACCGTTCACTATCCAGTTTGAGGATCTCATAATCGCTATACCTTCTTCGCTATGCGAAATATTGCTTGCACGAATAGCGCAGCCAATAGAGTTCACAATAAGAATGCCGGCAGTGCTGTTGGATATATTTTGATTTTGAATGCTGACATTACTACAACCTATTAAGCCCACGAAGCCATAGTCATTTGTCACATTAAGATCGCTTTTATTTATTAGATAGCATATCGGCTTTCCGTCGGCTAGGTTAGAGCGATCAATATCCTGAATATAAAAATCGAAACTCGATAAAGCCAAAGGAGCGCTGGAGATTTCGCCTGAATCAATACGCAAATTAAAATGATTTTTGTTCATGGAATTGTTCCGCAAGAAATTCTGTATTGAACCCCTCAAAGAAATTCCATAATTGTTACTATGAACTTTGTTACTGTTTAGAAGATTGATGACAGAGTTGGTTAGAAGAATGCCGTTGCCATTTCCGATAAGCTCATTTTCTAGGAACATATTGCTACGAGAATTATTCGAATAAATGCCTGCTCGTTCATTATTCTTGCAGAGGTTATCGCTCAGACTGTTATTATCGCTTTCTCTCAAGCTGATTCCTAATTTACAGTTATTTATATAATTTTTAGAGAGGTTGTTGCCGTCTGAGACTAAAAGGTCAATACCACTTAGGTATTGGCCAGAGATATTATTATTTTCTATCCAATTTCCACTAGATTGGGATAGAGTAATGCCAAAAAACTGACCGGTTAAACTATTGCTTGATAACGTATTCTCGGTAGATGAGATAATTTCAATGCCTGTTCCGGTATGAAAACTGCATCCGTTTACCTCATTTAATGAACCATTTTTGATGGATATACCCTTATTTCCCCTGAAAGTACTGTTAATGATATTGCATCTTGAACTCGCTAATTCCATTCCTACTTCAGAATCTAAATGACATTCTTCGAAAGTGTTATTGACACCCTTTACACTTATGCCAATGGATCCTTTTAAATCGCAATGACCAATGAGATTACCTGAGGACTCGACAAACAAGACCTCGCTCTTCCCAGCTCCGATTAACGATAAATTCTCAGCAACGCAACCAGGAGCGTTTATGCGTAAAGCGTTACCATCATGGCCATTTATGATGACAGCGCCTTTAGCGGTCAATCCAATAATTCTGAGAGTTCGGTCAAGTAAAATGCCTTCGTATTCACCTGGCTTGACAAGTATAGTATCTCCATCATCCGCAATTAATATTGCCTGAGATATGGTTTTAAAATCTCCCTCCCCTAATGGATCAACTACAAAAGTACTCCCTTCAGTGGTGAATACAAACATTAGAAATCCCAAGAAGAACCAAGACCATTTCATTGACCAAAAATATGAACCAAAGCGTATTATCTATGACGGTCGATTTGAAATGAAATAACCTTCATCAGTAAAATGCTACTTGCAGAAAGGTAGAAATATTCAATAACACATATTTCTTAAATGAAGGTTGGGTTAGTATGCTGGTTCCTTTCCGAATTTTAATAGTCGAAGATGATCCTGAACATGCTGATCTAATTAGGTTAGGTTTCAAGAAGCACGATGAGTTTTTCTTAGATTTCGTCTCGACAGGAGAACAAGGGCTCGAGATGACCGCTCATAATTCCTATGACTTAATTTCAATTGACCTTATTCTTCCAGGCATCAGTGGACTTGATGTCCTTGTTAACATTCGAAAGCTTGATCCCGATATACCTGTAGTCATGGTATCGGGGCGTGGAACTGCGGATCTAGTGGTTGTGGCCTTCGAGAACCGAGCTACTAAATATGTTGTAAAAAGCTTGGAGAGTTTCAGGAGCATGCCTTACATTTTCGAAAATCTAATTCAAGAAGCTCGGTTCAAAATTAGCGAACGCAAGATGAAAGAACAGATCGAACGCTCTGAGAGAGTCCATAGAAGCGTCGTGGAGAATGCATTAGCTGGTATCTACATTTTGCAGGAGGGATTGTTTAAACTAGTAAATCCGAAGCTTGCTGAAATATTTGGATATGATCCTGACACATTAATCGGCAATCACTTCTGGCAGTTGGTAAAACCTGATGATATAGAATGCATAAGCAAATTGGGGGGCAACCAGCATACACCTGCGCCAGTATACGAGTCGAAGATATTGCGTAAAGATGGAGAAACGCGTTGGATTGAATTCAGAACCGTGCCCATTGAGTATGAGGGGCATAGAGCTATTCTCGGAAATCTAGTTGATATAACGCTACGAAAAGAACGAGAGATCTCGCTACTTGAAACCAATCGAGAGCTGACTGTTATCAACAAAATTCTCAACAGGACCATCAATACCGAATCTGATATAGAAAAAATGCTGGAAGATACTTTGGAAGATATTGTTTGCGGAATAGACGGAGCAAAGATAGGTGGAATATTCCTTAATGAAAAAGAGGGGTTAGTACTAAAAGCTCTCAACGGCTCTGTAGAAGAGCTAATTTCATTCATAGAGGGAGTGGATCTTAGCAGCCTAATGAATGCAACTGGATTCATTAAATGTGATCATAGATCGGCATATCAGTGGATGTCCGCTCCAATAATCTTCGATGGGATAAAGGAGGGTGCTATAATTGTAGCTTCAGAGCCCGTTGATAAAAACAGAGCTCTTGCTTTCCTGGAAAATGTAATTAGACATTTAGGCTGCTTGATAGAAAGCTATAGGCAGCATACATCTATGCAACATGCCGTTGAGCCTTAATTGCAGCCACTAAAGAGCGGTCGTATTACTGAGTGAATTAGATTTTGCCTAACCTTTGCAGCGTCGTTGCATGGCTGGCAAATAATACTGCGATCATGAACCAGCCGGAAAATTGACGAGCCAGCAATTTCCTGTGGATGCAAAGCATCTGCAAATGTAGCGATAATGATTGTTATCAACCTATCTGCACGACCCATAATCCCTCCATACAACTGACCTAGATGCAGTGCCTGAAGCCTGCGTTCTGATATAGCTTGTCATCAGCGCCCCAAAGCGGATAGGAATCCGATTGGCCAAAGCACCATCTTTTAGGCGAAAGATTGCATTTAAAAACACTAATAATGCCGCAATAAAAACTAAGCGGACTTCAAAGGTGGATAAAAGTAGAATCCTGCAGAAGCGGCCGCGAGACAAGAGATACTAAAGATAGCGGATTTGGCGAGATTCCGAATATTTTGCGGCAACCATAAGGGGTCAATTGCCAACATAGATCTATTCCAAAATCCATCCAGAGTCAAGAAAATCCTCCAGCCAGTCTACCTGTCCAGGCGTAAATCTTATTTCACCCTTTATCACTCGAATTATTAGCCCAGCAACTTGTTCTGGAGTTTTTCCAGTGGTATCTATTTCATCCACTTGATAACAATTCTCTACTGCCTCCGCCAATACGATATCTAGAGCCTCAGCTTCTAAGTTTTCGCGAATCTTCTTTTCATTATATCCCCTTGACTCCAACCTCTTTCTTAGTTCTTGCGGATTCAGTCTGAGAACAATAGCTTTCTTTGCAAAGAAATGGGAAAAATGACTATCAAGAATAAGAATATCTGCAGTATCCAGTTCACCCAGATGATCATCTATGCCATTCATGTCGGCCTCTAAACATCCCCTTTCCGGATCCATGCCAAGACAAAGACCCTCATTGACGAGGTCGTTTATGCCTACGATTCTATAGGGAAGAAGCCTAGATATCGTGGTCTTTCCTGTGCCTGGAGTACCCGTAAGTGCTATCTGCATAGCTTCTGATATACTTCGAGAAAACGATTATTTTGCTCCGATGTTCCAACAGTCACCCGGATATGATGGCTCACAGCGCCACGAAAAGAATGACAATCCCTGATGATAATTCCTTGCTTGAGAAACTTTTCGGCGGTAATATCGGAAGGTTCGATTGTCTTTACATACAAAAAATTAGCTTGGGATGGATAAGATCTCATTTCTTTAAGAAGACGCTCCCGCTCCGATCGAATCTTCAAAACAGAATTGTGCATGTAGTCAAGGTCATTTAGGGCGGTTATGCCTGCAGCTACCGATGCGCATGTTATGCCAAAGAAGGGCGGGGCAGCTCTTCTATACTGATTAGCAATCCAATCAGGAGCAACTGCGTAACCAATACGGAGGCCAGCAAGACCAAATGCTTTGGACATCGTTCTGCCTACTATGAGATTGTCGTTATCTTTCACCAAGTTTACAAGGCTCTTATCTGCAAATTCTACGTAGGCCTCGTCGAGGAAAACGATTGCTTCGGTCGTTTCCAATATTTGGAGCACCGTCTCCTCTGAGGAGGCATTACCTGTGGGATTATTAGGTGAACAAATGAAGGCCATCTTCACGTTATTAGGAACAGTTTGAGGAATTTCGAAATCTAAACTGCGATCAACAAAGACCGGGGTTGCCCCGCTTAGAATCGTCAGAATCTCGTAATAGCTAAAAGTCGGAATGGGGATAAAGGATTTATCACCTTTTTCTAGGAATAGCCTGGTCAGAGTTTCCATGACCCCATCCATTCCAGCTCCTACAACTATATTCTCTTCAGGGAATCCTATATATCCTGACAGAGCACTCAGCAATTCTTCTGGTTCCGGGTAACGTTCAGGAAAGATACTCTGAAGGGCCCTTGCCACTTTGGGAGTTGGGCCATAAGGATTCTCATTGCTGCCTAGCTTGACAATATCTCCCGGAGGGAGATTATATTTCCTGGAGATTTCTGTGTAGCCTTTGCCGGCTACATAAGCATTGAGCTGGGATAGGCATGGCCTAAGCTTCAGCGCTCGTTTCTCCAATTACCTTCACCACTCTATCTATCTGCTCCTTTGTAACAATAAGAGGGGGGACTAACCTTATTGTATAATCTCCAGTGTTGTTAAGCAGAACTCCATGTTCCCTTGCTTTTTGTACGACAAAACTGCAATCTGCCTCTAAATCCAAGCCAACCATGAGTCCAAGTCCACGGATATCTTTGGGGCCCAGTTTGGTCAACTCAGAACGCATATACGCCCCCATCTCCTCAGACCTCTTAACAAGGCCTTCTTTCTTTATTACTTCTATAGAGGCCAAGGCAGCAGCACTTACGAGAGCGCCTCCTCCAAATGTTGAAGCATGGTCGCCTCTCTGAAATATTTCGGAAACGTTTTCCGATGCTAACATTGCACCCATGGGCAGGCCTCCTGCAATGGCTTTAGCCAAAGTGATTATATCAGGCTTGACATTGCTATGATCTTTGCCAAACCATTTGCCTGTCCGTCCAAAACCTGTTTGGACCTCATCAAGAATCAACAAAGCTCCAGTCTCATCACAGATCTGACGAGCAGCACGTAGAAAATCGGGATCTGCCACGTAAACTCCTGCCTCGCCTTGGATAGGTTCAAGAATAACGGCACATGTTTCTTTTGTTACGGCATTTTTTAAGGCTTCGGAGTCGTTATAAGGTATGTAAATTGCCTCATTGAGTGGCCTAAATGGCTCTCTATATACGGGTTTATATGTTATACCCAAAGCACCCAAAGTCCGTCCATGGAAGCAGCCGGTAGCTGCCACAACCTCAGACTTGCCTGTTGCCAGGCGGGAAAGTTTCAAGGCAGCTTCGACGCTCTCGGCACCGGAGTTGCAGAAGAATGCTTTTTTGGTTCCTGTTATTTGTTCGAGCTCTTCTGCCAAAAGCACCTGATTCTCTGTGTAATACAGATTAGATGTATGAATAAGGATCTCAGCCTGCTTCTTTATTGCCTCAACGACATGTGGATGACAATGACCCACGTTGTTAACGGCTATCCCGGCGACGAAATCTAAATACTCGTTTCCCTCCAGGTCCCATAAATGCGCTCCTATGCCACGCAAAAAAGCTACATTCTGGCGTGTATAGGTCTGCATTATTGCTTCCGATTCCCTCTTGATGAGTTCCTTAGAAGCTATCATAGAACGCTCCTTGCAAACCGGAGACTCATTTGAATCTGGCGGTTGACGTCTATGTTAGTTATCTCCATATGACCTGGATACATTGTCTTAACATCTAGACGCGAAAGTTTTTCGATGGATTTCACTAACATATCTATGCTGCCACCGTACATGTCTGTTCTACCAATGCTACCATCGGGAAAGACTGTATCTCCTGAGAACAGAACCTTAGCATTTGGATCGTACAGACAGATACTACCTATAGAGTGTCCGGGCGTCTCCATGACTTCAAGCTTCCAATCACCTAAATCCAAGATCATACCATCTCTGAGAGTCCCATCCACTTTGTACTCGGGCGCCTCCAAACCAAAAAGGTAAGACACTGTAGTAAGGTTGTCGCCTATACATCCTACTTCCTTTTCGCTTAATAACAACTCTGCTCCTGTCGCCTGCTTGATCTCAGGAGCAGCTCCCGTATGGTCATGATGACAATGAGTGAGGACAATCATCTCTATTTCAGGTAGATCAATATATTTTTTAATATTTTTTAAAGTGGTTCGAGCCATCATGCCTGCATCTACTAATATCGGATGTTCGTCCAATACTAGGTAGACGTTGCCATCAAAGGCGGCACCGCTAACCTTATGCACTTCAACCATGCAAACACCTTTGCAAACGGACATTATCTAATGAGATATATTAGTTGATTTGCCATGAGCCTTATGGAAGAAGTAAGCAGAGGACGCATACCCGAAGCAGTTGCTATAGTGGCCAAACGAGAAGGAATTAAACCCGCCAAACTGACAAAGCTAGTTTCTGCCGGCCGAGTTGTGATCCCCATGAATGCCAGGCGTGAAATCAGGCCATTAGGAATTGGGGAATTTTTGACTACGAAGGTTAATGTCAATATAGGAACATCTAAAGCTTTTGAATCCTCAGAATCGGAGAATGGAAAAGCCCAGGCAGCTGTTGAAGCGGGCTCCGATACAATTATGGATCTATCAACAGGTGGGGACCTAGATCTTATCCGCCGGAACCTACTAGCAGCTCTTAAAGTCCCAATTGGAACCGTGCCAATATATCAAGCTGCTATAAATGGGGACCTGAGCTCTGAAAGGATGTTTAATGCCCTGGAAAACCAAGCCAAGGATGGCGTCGACTTTGTCACAATTCATGTAGGGGTCAACAAGAACAGCTTAGAGCGCCTCAAGTACAGTCCCAGAATTATGGGTATAGTAAGCCGGGGCGGATCACTAACCATGAAATATATTGTAGAGACAGATCAGGAAAATCCATATTATGATGAATTCGATTATGTTCTAGAAATAGCAAAAGAGCATGAATTGACTCTTAGCTTGGGTGATGGATTGCGACCGGGATGCATTGAAGATGCCTCTGATCGAGCCAAATACATGGAGTTCATAATGTTAGGGGAATTAGTCCAAAAGGCTCGTCAAGCAGGTGTGCAGACCATGGTGGAAGGGCCTGGACATATGCCAGCGAACGACATTGAAACTAGCGTTCGGGCAATAAAACATCTCACCGATGGAGCGCCTCTTTATCTTTTAGGTCCGTTGGTGACAGATATAGCTCCAGGATACGACCATATTACAGCTGCAATCGGTGGAGTGATTGCCGGAATGGCAGGAGCAGATTTTCTATGCGCAACTACCCCCAGCGAGCATCTTGATCTTCCAACCAGGGAAGATGTAATTGAAGGTACTTATGTAACTAGAATAGCTGCTCATGCAGCAGACCTGAACAAGATGGGTGTAAAAAAGCGAGCTAGAGAATGGGATCTGGAAATGGCTAAAGCTAGAGTCGATTTGGATTGGGAGAGACAATTTAGAGCAGCTATAAACCAAAGATTAGCCAGACAAATCAGGCACCGCCGTGGCGTCGAGATCGACACATGCACTATGTGTAGTGACCTATGCGCGATACGAATAGGGAGAGAATTAGTAAAAAAGTAGCACTAGCTCTGAAATCAAGCATAAAAACTAAATTTTTTGATTAATAATCAATCAAATGGATGGCACAATAGTTCGGATAAGCGTAATTGAATTTCTCAAAAATAAAGGCAAAAAAAAAGCATAGCCATTATATTGATGCAGAATTAGACTCCACAGGAGGTATCAGCATAATTCTTCTCAATGATTTCGCGGCCAGGTGCCACCTCTGCAAAAATTTGAGCTTCAAAATGCCTAATTTCAGTATTTTCGTCCAGCCATGCATCAGCTGGCAAACCGGCTTTGAGGCAAGTATGACTCAAAAATTCAATGGAATCAAAATCCCATTCTGGGGCTACTTGAGGAAGAAGAAGGCCGGAATAATCACCTCTTGAAACAATAAGTCCATCCTTTCCTATCCTGACCGCCGCTGGAAGTCTGGTCTTGGGAACATTATAGAGTTCTGGTTTGGTAAGAATTGTAACTTCCAATTCAATATTTATTATCTCAGTTGGCTTGATACAAGGGAAACGAGGGTCACGTGAACATGCGTTGATAGCTGAATCCACAATGGCTATACCTAAAGGCAATACTGGTTGGGGATATCCGATACATCCTCTAAGCTCGCCATCTTCATGAAGCGTGACAAAAACACCACGTTTTTCGTTAAATAGGGGGGGCAAACCCTTTGGCTGAATCCTTGCTTTCTTTTCGATGAAACAAGTCAGTGCTTCCCTAGCCAACTTGATAGCAATCTTCCCCTCATCAAGAGTGAGCATATGATCAAATTGAATCGGAAGATATTAAAAACTTGTCCGGTCATTATTCACCAATGTAAATTATTTATATTTTTAATCATTAAATTAAATGGAGATGATTACCGAAAGATTTATAATATTAAAGTAATAAAATAAAAAATTATTTTCCTAGATTTGCCCCAGCAAAAATTAGATTCAAAGTCTTGCGACACTTCAGATCCCTAGGTCCACTTGAGCCGGTTCCAATACTCATACTCGTGTTCCCATTCCTCTTTATGAATCTCAACCAATTTTTTAAAATAGGTTCTACTCTCCTCCAAAGTTTCTCTCTGCTCGATGTAGTCTCGTCTGACCTTTATATCTTCTGCTAAAGCTTTTCCAAGATTAAAAGCGCCCTTCTCTGTCTTCTCCATAACTTGCAATCCGCCAGATACTGAACCCCCAACTCCCCCGGTTACAAAGGAGCCAAAGTTCATCAGTAATCCATTTAAATAATCCGTAACCTCATCGTACTTGGATCCACCGGCTGTGGCCACGGAACACGAATACTTTCCGGTGAATAATTGGCAATGTATAGCATCAGCCATCCTGTCTATCAATGTCTTCAACTGAGCAGTAATGCTTCTAAAGTAATTTGGCGAACCCCAGACCATGCCATCTGCGGCTAGTATCTTATCAAACAAACCCTGAAAATCGTCTTCTTGCACACATTTTCCTGTCTTGAAGCAGACCTGGCAAGCATTGCAATACTTGATATTAAGCTTGCAGACGTCTATTAGATCCGTTTCAGCCCCTGCAGATTTTGCTCCTGCCAAAACAGCCTTGACTAACCGCAGGGTTTGACTCTTCTCGCCTCGAGGGCTAGCATTGATGCCCAGAATCTTCATTTTCATTTGCCTCCTTTGAGTATCCTTGTGCTCTTGATTAATAAAATCAGATGGTGGCCACCTTGCCCGATCCAGTTGGGGTTTTCTATTAAGTCACTATTGCTTTTTCGAATACCCGCCAGGCCAATAGGAACATCAAAACGCAAAAAAAGACTAGAGCCAGAAAAGCCACAATTGTCTGTTGCAGATCATACGAATAATGATACCCCATGGCGTAAAAGTCGGTGCCTATGGCAAAGTATCTCAAGCCATAGATCAGGTAAGTAAGAGGATTCAAGAGTGATAGATATTGGATGAATGGCGGAAAAGAATCTATCGGATACAAGGCATTACTGGCAAAGAACAGAGGCAGACTTAATAGAGTGATTATGCCCTGCAGGCTCTCAGGAGTCTCCATGCTCATAGAGATTGCTGATGAAAAGAATAGGAAGCCTAATGAGAATATGGCCACAAAAACAAGTATTCCTAAGATGGCCGTGGCCGTTTCAAAGATAGAGTAACCTTGGAAGAACTCAACGCCAATCAGGAGGCCAAAGACCATTATTACTACCACCTGCAGGATGGATTTTGTGACTCCGCTCAGGCCTACGCCAATTATTATATGAGTCCTAGGTGTTGGGCTGGCGAAGATCTCTCTCATAAGACCCCAATTCTTATCGAATAAAAGAGAGACCCCGCCGAAAAGGCTAGTAAAAAGCGTAGTTAAAGCAATAACTCCTGCACCTAAGAATGTGAGATATGAAACGGAAATATCGCCGGGTGGAATGGTAAGAGCAAAGGTAAACCTAGAAAAGTTGCTTGACATGGCGGCCCCATAAAGTGCCAGCCATAGAGCTGGCTGGACCAACGATGAGAATAATAGTGCCCTAAACCTGAAAAACCTGAGCATATCGCGCCAATATATCGTTAAGAATTCCGAGCTCATAGTCATCGCCCCCCTCGGCTCAGCATCCGGCTGGTCATACGCTCTGCACTATCATTCCTGAGTTCTCGTCCTGTGTAATGTACGAATACATCATCTAAGGTAGGTTTTTTCAAGTTGACGCTGGTAATTCCAATATCACTGCCTTTCAGCTTGTCCATAATGACAGGAAGGCAATGAGTCCCATCACTATTGATTGTAACGACAAGCCCTTTGGATGTTACCTTGACATTATTCACTACATCGAGGATTTTTAGAATATCTGCAGCCCTTGCGTCGTCAGAGGTCTCGAGAGATATCATGTCCATTCCCAATGCGTTCTTTAGCATAAGGGGCGTACCTGAAATGATGACCTTACCTTTATCAAGGATGCTTATCCAATCACTAACTTGATCGGCTTCATCCATGTAATGCGTGGTCATAAAAATAGTAGTCCCCTCTTCATTAACTTCTTTTAGATACTCCCATAATCTCATTCGTGTCTGAGTATCCAAACCTAAAGTTGGCTCATCTAAGAAGAGTACCTTCGGTCTAGTCATAAGCCCTCGAGCGATCTCTAAGCGGCGTTTCATGCCACCGCTAAGATTCCTCGTCCGAACATTTCTTTTATCATCCAGCTCGACCAATTGTATCATTTCATCGATTCGTTGCCTGCGCTGATTGCGTGGTATGGCATAAAGTCGACCGTGGAATTCAAGAGTCTCCCAGACGGTAAGGTCACGATCAAGAGTCTCGTCCTGGAAGACTATTCCAATCGATCTCCTTACTTGTTCGGGCTGCGTAGCTAGATCATAACCATCCACCTTAATTGTGCCCTTCTGAATTGGTAAAAGGGTAATTAATATGTTTATAACAGTGCTTTTTCCAGCTCCATTCGGTCCCAGGAATGAAAAAATCTCTCCTTCAAAAACATAAAAGCTAACATCATCTACGGCCCTGAAATCGCCATAATTGTGCTCTAGATTATTAACCTCAATGATTTTATTTTGCATTTCCGAAATTCCAGATACCTTAAGAGATTTATATCTAAGCAATGGGTTCAAATTGAATTCAAGATTAAGAAAAAGCCTCATATTTAACGAAAGAAATTGTAGGGGCGGTTCCTTAATGGAAAAACTGATTAGTACAAATCGAAGCCCTTATGGATAATCACAAGCGTGATTTTAAGATATATTTTAATTTTTATATTTAAATATTTCAAAAAAAACCTCTGTGGATCGATTCTTAATAAGTCCGTGCCCTTAGTCCCTCAAGCTGGTGACAACTTTCAGCTTGTTCTCAGTCAGTATTACATGAACCTCTGTTAACTTTCCCATGTCGACTGAATTCCAAATTATCTCTTTTTTTTCTTTATCACAAATGATCCTATAGTATGGATACCTAAAGAAGCCCATCTGAGCCTGGACCATTGGATGCCAATAGCTGTAGACCAAATCTTGACAAGTGCTTATCTTATTTTTTCTCTCTTTTGGTATACTATATCGTTCGATTCCGTCCCTCGTTTTAAAATAGATCTCTATTTCTTCGAATGTATCGATTCTCTTGGCAAATTTCCACTTCCAAGGCAAGACTGTAGGCAGCGCGACAAACCCTATGTTCTCTTGCTTTCTTTCATTGTAAGTCTTAAGCAGAAATCTCGATACAAGGTAAACAATATATATTAAACCCAAAAGAACGGCAGCTTCGGTCATGCTCAAGATCCCAAGATAGCCGATACTTACTATCACTAAAAAGATCATTCCCATAAAAGAAAAGGTCATCAGAAAAGGATTATTTCCCAAGTCGATATTCAGGCTTGAATAACCTTTTTCCAAGGGATAAAGAGGCGCTACTCCGCCAGTTCCCATAAAATCCCCTAAGATATGGAGCGAGCCAGTCAGTACCATTATGTATAGAAGCTTAAGATCTGAGTATCCAAAAAAGAAGGCTAGCACAGCATAAATGATTCCTGAAGTCAATAGAATAAAGACCAACGTGTGCGTGATTCCATGATGCCCTGCGAGGGGCATCCTTTTCCAAAGTGGAAAGAACGCGAAATCGAAATCCGGAAGAAGCCCTATTAAAACTCCGAAGAGAGCATAAACATTAGCAAGCGAGCCACTTAAAAGTATTGAAATCAATAAGCTGATCGTGAGATGAGTGAAAAAGTCCATCGATAATGATATTTAGGCTTAATTAATAATATTTTGCTGGAAATCCTGACTTTCCGTAGATTCTATATCTTTAGAGTATGTGGCGTTTTCGACTATATCACCTGCTATTGCGAATATAAAAATTAAAGGTGAAGCGACGAATTTTTCTCAACTTAATGTTCCAGATTTCCCCCGAATCCTAGCTCGAGCGCCCCTACATCCTTAAAACCTTGACGTTGGCCAGTACCAGCCTTCTGAGTGAGACTTTCGGGATCGAAGAGGAGGCTGATTACATTCAAAGCATGCTCTTCTGTTCGTCTTTCTGCAAGCCAAGACAAGCTCTTTCCGTCCTGCGCTTCATCCTCATGGACAAAAACTTCGATTATATGTTTGTTGGTCATGAGTTGCGTCAATATCAGACCGGATGATGCCTCATGCGCGCACATCTTATCCTTCTCATCCGGGCCTGGCATCCCAAGAGCCAAGACTATATCACAATGTTTTTCTTCCAGAAGTTTTTTGGCGGCAACAGGCAGATCTTTGATTCCAGGAACGGTATATCTCGCTATCTCTACAGAAGTTTCCTTCTTCAGGGTTCTAATAGCCACGTTTCCCATATCAAAACGAGCAAAAGTGGTATCAGCTATTCCAATACGTTTCATGCACACGAAAATGTCTGAAGAACTTCTTAGATGTATCGACTTCAAAGGATTAGCTCATTATGCATATCTATTAGTCTTATCAATCAGAATTGTCATCTAATCCAATATGTAGGATCAATTTTCGCATTATAATGTTTTTTATTTGTTAAAAAATTATCAATATTCTGCGCTCGATGCTCTCAGGCTAATGTCAAGAATGGAAAGGATCTTTGCAGGCTTTCAAGTGTCTCGATCTGGCGCACCTTCACAGATGAACCTAGAAAAAGTACTGGCAACCATGAAGAACAATGTCAATAGACCAAACACAACTATGCAGATGGCCCGCATATAGTTAGCAGACAGGAAAAATCAGCGGACATGGCTAATACATATCGATCCCAGAATTGAAATTTTTTTTGTGCAATGCCGACAGTAGAAATGAGTAATAGATGGACCGGCCTATCAAAAATTTTTTGTCCAGCTTGAGATACCCATTGTTTTAAAAGCTGATTGAATTCTATCGGCAAACTTTAGCCACAATAACTTGCATCCAGGAATGGTCTCATCAATGCCCAAGTGAAGCACCTGGCTTCTGCTTCCGTACCTGAAGACAGTAACGCCCTTGCATCCAAGATCATAGGCCATATTGTAGACATCTAGGGCATCGCCTACACTGGCTCTGTTAGGGAGATTTACCGTCTTGGATACAGCGTTATCCGTATATTTCTGGAAAGCAGCTTGGATTCTTACGTGCTGTTCTGGTGGAATGTCTAGCGCTGTGACGAAAAGATCCTTCAAAT
>JALHSR010000119.1 GCA_022865315.1 Methanotrichaceae archaeon
CGGTGGAGGTATGGATTCCACAAAGCGCACAGGCAGTTTCATATGGCATGTTGCAGTTGCCAAAAGCACTGAGAAAGATGAGCTTGATTTTGATACCGTTATCTGTTTCTACTCTTAATCTCTCATCCAGTTCCCCAGCCCGCTCAACTTTGATGATTTCTCCCTTCATATGGATAATATTTAGCAATACATTATTTTATGTATTTCGGTATACTATAATCTATTCAAAAAAGTAAATACGAAAGTATCTTATATTTACAGATAATAACTACATTCAAAGAGATTATTTTTATTGTGATGGAGTTGATGGATTCGTGGCGTTAGATGTGAGCAGTATGACCGGCTGGCAATATGCATCTAAGAGTATTGTGGCCGTAGGTATATTGATCATTGGATGGATAATTGCATACCTTGCAGGCGTCTTTACAAAAAGAATACTGAATCGAGCAGATGTGCTTAGGAGATTTTCAAAAAGCCTTGCAGCTGACGATGATACGAGGATAAACATTTATAAATGGACTTCAAGATTTGTGTATTGGCTAATTCTGATCTTCGTACTTATCGCCTTCTTTGAACAATTAGGTTTCACAATCGTGACAGAACCCTTGAACGCATTCCTGACTGGCATTTTCCAATATATACCGAGACTGATTTATGCAATCGTTATAGCGGCTATCGCTTGGATCATAGCAACCCTTGTGAAAAATATAATACTAAAAGCATTGAACGCAGCTAAATTTGACGAGAGGTTTGGTGCAGAAGCAGGAGTTGCGGCTGGGAAACAACCCTCTTTAACAAAAACACTTGCCGACGCAGCATATTGGTTAGTTCTCTTGCTATTCCTCCCACTGATCTTGAGTGTTCTTCAATTGGGAGGTTTGCTAGCGCCAGTAATGGCAATGATAGCCAAATTATTGATCTATTTGCCCAACATCCTTGGCGCAATTATCGTACTTCTGGTTGGTTGGTTCATTGCAAGAGTAGCTCAACGAATCGTAACGAACCTCTTAGTTTCTTTGGGAACTGAACGCCTAAGCGAACGAGTAGGTTTAGCAAAGATGCTTGGACCTCAAGGGCTCTCTAACTTGATCGGGCTCATTGTTTACATTCTGATACTCATCCCGGTACTAATAGCCAGTTTCCAGGTCTTAGCGCTTGATGCAATAACCCAGCCAGCTGTAAACATGCTCAATACATTATTGAATGCAGTTCCTTACCTATTTGCAGCTGCTGTGGTTCTCGTAATTGCATACGTGTTGGGCCGAATAATTGCAGACCTGATAGCCAAACTTCTGACCAATCTAGGATTCGATAATATCTTGCTCAAACTGGGAATAAGCAAAGAAACTGCTGCAGGAAAGCGAACTCCTTCCGAGATGGTGGGATTCTTGGGCTTAGTGGTCATCATGCTGTTTGCCCTGATCGAAGCATCTCAGATTCTTGGATTTACGTTACTTGGTGACTTGATTACCCAATTTACGATATTCGTTGGCCAAGTTATCCTGGGACTGATAATCATTGGAATCGGCATTTACATTGGCAATCTTGCCTATGATATCATAAGGCAAAGCCAAGCTTCTTGGGCAAATATATTGGCACTTTTAGCCCGGATAGCCATATTGTTTTTGGCTTTGGCCATGGGTTTGAGTCAGATGGGCGTTGCCACTTCCATAATCAATCTGGCCTTTGGTCTATTGTTAGGCGCATTGGCAGTAGCCGCAGCTATTGCATTTGGATTAGGAGGACGTGATATAGCGCATCGTGAAATCGAGAAATGGCTACAAAATATAAGGTCTAAAGAGAGCGAAGAAAAATAAGTTTTTTTTTCCTCTCATTTTTTTAAAAATTTTTTTCATAGCAAACCTACACAAGGTGTTATATTATCTCATTTTGTTAACCAATCCATATAGTCACTAAAGAAATTAAAATTTATTTCACAAATGAAATGCAGAAAAGCTTTCGTAGCTGATCGTTTTCTCAATACTCGACGACTTCTTTCGATATAAATCAAGACTTATCGGGAAAAATGTGATTTTTTCGAGACTGCACTTTCGGGAATAATATATCCAAGGCACCGAACAATCTGGATTCTAAAAGTCTTTCGCGTCTAGGTTGCAGACGTTGCGAGTAACCAGTAAAATTTAATTCATTACCATATGCAGATTGCTGAGATCAGGATGAACTATAAAAACTAACTTAATAATTTATATTATTCTTTATACTATTTTATTAATCAAAATTGGCTGATCCCAAATTGGTACCCTCATATTCCTCGCAACTTTCTAATATTTCTTACTACAGATAACATAGCAATAGCAATTAAACCGAGGATTAATATTTCCCAGAGAAAATCCCATATAAGAATCAGGCTCGATGCAATTGCTAAGGCAATGGTGACACTTAGCAAGAAGCTAATAAACCTATGACGAGCGATAGACTCAATTGCTAGGAAAACGCCAGCAACCGCAACCCCTAATATGATCAAATTTTGGGGCAAGAATAAGAGCAATGCTGCGATGAAAAGGACCAATAATGCGCCGCTTAAAGCAATCCAATAGGTAGCTAATCGTCCTCCTTGGGTCAATGGCGGCTCAGGATAACGCTTGATGGTGAGATGTGCCTGGGGGTCACCCAAGTCACCCTTCTGCAAAGCTTGCAGGTAAGACTGACTAGCAGCCAGCAATTCTGTAAGCTCTATTTGATGGGCCTGCAATTTTTTGAGTTCATTCTCAGCTGTCTCGAGATTCTTTTTGTAAGCATCATGGATCTTTTCAAATGGCGTTTTACTCAGTGGTTTAATTTCAATCATGTTTTATCCTCATCAACGACTTATGAGAA
>JALHSR010000120.1 GCA_022865315.1 Methanotrichaceae archaeon
GACGACCCTCAATGCAGAGCCTTTGTATATGGCAAGCCTGGCTATCAAGGGCCTAATGCAAGGTGCTGGCTGAAGAATGGCGTGCCCGACCAGGTTCAGGCCGAATGTTGCGTATCCGGTGTAAAAGGGGAGACGAATGTTCAGACTAGAGCCATAATACCTGAAGCGCTTCAACAGACGGCTCTTGCTGCTCCAGCTCAAGCAGCATCTTTTTTTTCATAATGCACTTTTGGACTTTCAAGGATGCAAATTTTATCACCATAATGAGTGCTGGTATTGAATACCACGATTTGAGTATTATTGATAAAATTTAATTATCTTTCTATCTCATTTCAATGGCTTACTTGTAAAACTTCATGAGCCTCATATCGGTCTTATGCCCGAAGCATATAAAAGGTGATTTGTTTTGGATGCTTAATTGACCCTGATATGGGCAGTGAAGGTTGTGCACGAATTGAGACAATTGATCTCGTTCGTAAAACTAGCTCTCATCATTCGAATGCCAGAATGCGTCTTAAGAACGCCTATAGGAATTTGCACCTTTGGGATGATCATCTGTTCATATCATGACAAATCAAAAGTACTAGTACATAAGTTTGTATGGAAAGGGGAAATATGCACTAATTCCCATGTAAATCTCATACAGCATACGGTATCTTTATCTACCAAGTAATCATCACATTGACAAGAACCACAACGAAAAGTGCAAGCAAGAACCAACCAAGTATGTCTTCAAATACGACCACATATTTCCAACGACCTGCTGGGTGCCAATATGCTGGGGGGTGCGTATGGAAGAAAACAAGCGTGCTGTAATAAAGCGATTTTACAATAGACTGGTTTGATGAGGAAGTTTTTGATCCAATCGGTCTGAATGGACATTCAGATTCATGGGTGCATTTGCTCACCTGATAAACAATGCCGAAAAAGCCTACAAAAAGGACAGCCCAAACGAGAGTAAATTCTGGACGAACCCCAAAGCCACAGAAAATCCAGCTCAAGTTATCGAGCAGCCCGTTTTTGTGCTGCTTTCTATAAACGTAATAACAATCTTTTGCATCGGCGAATTGACCGTGGTCTTTTAGGTTATTAATCAATGCCAAGTGACCGGCCTCATCAATCTTAAAAGCATTCTTAAGGTAATCCCATCCAAGAATGTAATCACTGAACTGAGATCCATTGAAGTAGACAATGTCGTCGAATTGAGCATGATTGAAGTCAGCATTTCCGATGAACTGAGCCTCAACGAAGTAGGTACTATTGCAGTCAAACTGGGCTTGCTCGAAGTCGACATCACCTTTAAACTGTGCTTCACGAAAAAGCCAGCTGCATTGCCATTAAACTGAGCCTCCTTGAAGCTTGCAACAAATCCTGACGGATCTTCGAACTGGGTTCTCGCGAAATAGGCAATGCCGTTGAACCGAACTCTCCAAAATCCTGCATATAAATTGAACTTAGCGCCTTCGAAGATGGCATCGCTTTCGAACTGGGTTTCACTGAAATCGATATAAGATTCATTATAACCATTGAATTGAGCTTTATAAAAGGAGGCAACATCGTTAAAATTGGTCTTCTCAAAGGTGGCGATTCCGTTAAACTGAGTTTCCTCAAAATTGACATTCTTGTTGAATTGAGTTTCAAAAAAGCCGACATGTGTAGTGAAATTCGAAAAACTGAAATCGATTGGCCCTTCGAATGTCATGTTTTCAATGATGACCATTCCAATGAATCGAGAGTTGTTAATTCGTATTAGTGATTTGGCGGCCTTAACTGGCGCTGATAAATTTAGATCTCCTTTAACAACAACATGATCGTATTCTACCGGCTCGCCTAGCTCTATTTTCTCCAAAATCTCGCTGGCATTGATGACTCCGTTATAGTACTGGCTATTTTCGGATTCACTATGCACTGTGCTTACCAGGATTAATGCAGCTGCCAGAACTAAGACGTACCTCGTTTAATCTCCCACCTAGCAGCTAATGCCGATCCAAGTACTAAAAATTTTAGCTGTAGCCTAGCCTATAGGACGATAACTTTAGTTTTTTGCATTAGAAAAAGGGATTGTATGCAGAGAATGGATCCCTCACCTAATTATTTTCTTAGCAAAGATTTGAGGGGGACGGGAAATACGCACATATTTACTAGTAATAACTGTACTCCAGGGCTTACAACTTGGACTGCAGGCAGCCAAGGAGATCCTAGCGCAGCTCTTTGCCCAGTGAGGTCTCCAATATCTTGATGTTCATGTGCTTTTCAGCCGCTCCCTAATCTTATCAGGGCAGCTTCTCGTACCAAAGTAAGGCCAAATTACTGGGCCGGGTGGTATAACGACATCATTATCGTTTTAATGGAACTGAAAAGATTTCGTAATGATTCGGATTTGATTCAATTCGCGTTAGACTAAATTTGCTATTCTCGATATCGGTATTCATATTAAATCTATTTGTCACATCCCGACCCAAAATACTACCAAAAGTCCATCCGTCAGGCCCTACTAACAAGTTCTCACAGAATTCTAAATGGCATTCTAATTCTAATTTATTATTGTCCGGATTAATAAAAATTAATCCTACGTCTTTTAAAACTCTTGTTTCAATAGATCCCCCTACACCCGATATTTCCCCCCCTTGATCTAGCGATGAAATATCAATTCCGATTCTCATTGCGTCTTGTGGAGATAGCATTGTAGCATCTGCGCCCGTATCAATAAGAAAATCTATTAAAACATCTGATATCTTATTATTATAAAGTAAAAGTGCATTTGCCCGCAATAGTCCTTTAGGAGGGGCAAAGTAGCCGAGGCACATTAATGTCACCTATACCATTATTAGTTCATTCATCCTTGGAACATGAGTAATGAAAGCAATAGTTCGCTGTTTGTCATCTAATTTAGAAAGTTCCCTTGAGAATTCCTCGAAATTACTGGCACTAGCAATAACATCTTCGTTTGAGATTATGACGAATTTGCCTCCATAATTCTTCTGCAAATTTTCCCTATTTTGATAGTAGTAATATTTATTTGCCCCAAATGATTTCATATTATCATACAAATGGGGACTTGATTCAATATACTCCCGCGCTCTGGCGGCCATCCGTGCAGCGTCCATCTCCTTCACACCCTGAACTATAATGACTATTTATCTATTTATTGCCTAATCTTATTACTTAATCTTTTCCACTCATTTGAATTATTTACTTTAATTAAAATATAATATTTTTATGCGTTAGGAATTCTCTTTAATCCATAGTTTTATGGCTTCTTCTAATGCCTTCTTGATATTTCCTTTTTTCATTCCTAGCCTTCTATTAACTTCATCTCGAAACTCCTTATCTAGGCTAGTCTCTATGATTAAATTAATACGAGCCAACTACCAGCCATAGAGGTTATTAGTATATAAGTTTATCTACATAAGCGTTTAAGTGCAAAAATGTATATACGCTTGTTAGAATTAGGCGGCTCTAGTTGCTTACTATATGGTCATACAGCTTAACTCCAACTAATATAATGATCGCCAACGATTTTTAAATAAATTAGACTGAGCAAGAAAAAAACCACTATCCTTCGCGGCCTTAATCTCAAATGTGAAATAGATCAGAGGAATCCCATTGGATACTGAAGTTGCCTCAAACCTACCGCCTGTTGGTGGCTTTTTTATTACATCTCCAAAAACCTCATGATAAGTAGAAGGCGCAGCAACTCATCAGCCTGCTACTTTGACAGTCTATGCGTTTTTGTGCCATCTTGAGACAGTTTCCCGCCTGACCTATAATTTCAGCCACTTCTTTCTCAGATTTTCGCAGCTTTTGCTCTTGTGGTCGACCTACAGGATCTTTCGTATGGAAATTTCTTGCGCTATTCTTTTATGAATTCTTAAATAGCATTACCCTTAAAGATAAATCAAAAATGCCTAAGCAAAATTATCCCTCTGTCATCCAAGCCGAGGTCACTATAGTTTGTAATCTCAAATGTATTATGTGCCCAAGCCGACGGGGGTGAGTACGAGGTTAGTTTATGCCGATGATCATCCACTTAAAAAAATAGCTCCACAACTACCAGACACACCTCCGAGTGAGCCTGTAGCGTATCTCCCAAAAACAATAGAAGTAATATTCAAAACCAATGAACACACAATTAAGAAAGGTTTAAGCGAGGACTTGGATGTTTTTCCATTTTGTGAACGGCAATGCAAAAAATTGAAGGATCTTGTAGATGAATGTGAAAAAAGGTTCAACAAACCGCCTAGCGATCCATGCGAGGAGCGGAAATAGTATGCCCTACGAGTGAGAATTAGTTAAAAGTTTAATTTAACTGACTATTTCGGAATTCGAGCCGTTCGATAGTGTCATGAGTATAATGCTCTCAATTGTTCAACTTTGACCTTGTCCGGTTTATGCCACGGAAGCCCCGGCGCCGGGATCTCGGTTATACTTGAAATTTCCAGCTTATTATCAAGTTCTCTTTGCTCTTTGCTTGTCCCGCAAATCTGCCTCCATTCCGGGCTGCCTCGGTGCTCATCAATGATTTGAGTCGCTTTGGCATAAGACATCTTTTTTTCAAACCACGCCAGGCCTAAACCGAATTGCAAAGACAATTGGAATATGCCATTTGAAAGCAAATCCTCATCATCTATGCTTTGATAATGAGTCTCAAGACATTCTGCAAAAGCTAGTTCTTCTGTCGACATATTGAGCCTGTTTAGGTATCCATCTTTGTTGAAACCGTGCTTCATGACTCGGTTGATCATAGCATAATAAGCCAAATTGGATTCTGCAAATCGGTTTTGTTTTTCAAAGTCTTCTTTATCGACTTTCAGATTATTGGGATGCATAAGAGCCGGGTCTTGTAATAACAGGAATAAATCCCATCTGAGCCTATCAGCATTTTGTCCTCTCCAATCTTCAAGTTCATCCGCTTGTTTTTGGAGCCGGACTCGCTCTAACGATAAAGAGATGGATGAAGCCCGCCTTTCTAGGGATTTTATTGACATTTTTCTAACAACTCTTCAAATTCCTTCCACGATTTTACAATTTCAGCAAGTCTTTCCTTGCTTTTTGTTGCCTCGTATCGCATCAAACCTTCGAGATCTGCTATTCTCGCCTCCAGATCTTTAACCACTTCAATATCGAGCCCGAGCTTTCGAACATTAACCCAGGCATTAGCAAGATTGCTGAAACGCCCTGCATTTTCGATAGGATCCGCCGAGGCTAGGATATAATTCAGCATCCTAACCAAAGCCCTCTCTAAATCTGCAGGCTCTTTGATTGACATCCAGCCCGAGATACGCCTCTTTTTCTTTTTGGCTGGTGTTGCTATTGTGTCCATATTCTCCATAAGGGGATTATATAATTAAAACAGAATATCCTCTATGATGCTGTTGCAGCCGTCATAATTTTTAGGATCGTAAGATTTATCGGCATATTTGTTTATAGTCTCTAGCCGCCTTCGCACACTTTCCCTTGCTCTCTCTTTTTCCTTTTCTAACCTCGTAGGAGTTCGTCCCATACTCGCCCCTTGTTTTTATTCTTTATTAACTACAAAAATTAGTATCTTATTAACATTTAAATATTTCTCACAAAAGCAAATCTTGTTGTGTTCATCTTTACCTCTTGATATTTTTATTTTAATAAACAGGGGGAGGGCTCTATTAAAGATTTCTTTCACGCCGTTGATAAGGGAGGCGAATAACGATTGATTTCTAAACATCATGTTTCTGTCGCGGTAAAATCGCCGTAATAAACCGGAATAGCAGAGGCACTGCATAGTGTCACGGATGGTCTTTGGCCCAATTTTTGCTTCTTTCTTTCCAAGCATCAACGTGCTCGGAGCTTACCACATAGACACCTTTCTTGATCTCTTCAAGAAATCCAGTCATTCGAGCCACATCTAGCCAGCCGTCGCATATGTTTTCGAATTGTGACAAGTCTTTAGTTCCAAATGGGTGATCTCCAAAAGATAAACACGACTCCACAAAAAAGGGCTGCTTAATATCTATTATTCTCGATTTTCTCATTTCTTTGACCTCCGGGGTTTTCATGTCTTTTTTGGGATTCTGGCTCATGGTTTTAGTGAAATCAAATTCCTCGATAGCCACATCTAATGCTTGATCTATGAGATCCTTAGATTCTAGGTGACGCTGAGGTGACGCTGAAATGTCGCTATTATCACAAGCTGGAGGTTGAGGTGACGCTTGTGACGCAAAATCGATCTCCTTTAGTTTATATGTATTAGTTTTCTCTTTATTCTCTTTTTTTTCATAATAATCTAAAAAGTAAGAATTAGCGTCACCAGCGTCATTAGCGTCACTGGAGGTTTGCTGCTCTCGTTTTTGTGGTGACGCTGTAAAAATCTTAGCGTCACCAGCGTCACCTTCAGCGTTACCTTTTGGGTCTGTTGAAATTCTAGTAATCTCGATATTTCTTTGTTTATTAGTTCTTGAAATTGATATCTCAAATCCTATTTTCCTGAAGAGTGACGATATTCTGCGAACTTTTGTACTCAACCTTGTACCGTCTTTAGGCCATGCATCGCTTCTCGTATCGCTGAAATCGTTTAAAGCTTCAAGTGATTTCAATAACTGAGTACATGAATCTCTATACCCTAATGGATAACCATCCATGAAACCCATTAGAGCCCTGGCAAAAGGGTCCACCTCAATCTGATCGTATACTCGTTGAATGTGATTATCTTGGTAAACTTCCAAAAACTTCCCGGGCTCCCATGGTAAAGCTTTCTCACAATTCATTATCCAGGCCGCAAAATCAGCCATTCGAACTGGAAGTGTATCAAGTTTGATTTCATCTTTCAGACCTTGGACTGTAGCATCCAGGATCAGCCCTAGAAGTTTAGGCCTGAGTTCTAAGAACTGTTGCCAACATTCCGATTCTTTCTTCCATTCATCGATCTTTGGAAGTGTGATAAACAGAACTCTATCGTTTAAATCGCCTCTCGGTATAATAATATCTATTCCATTCATCACGACAGGCCTTTTAACTTCCATAACGCTTTGGTCAAATTCAGTATAGAGCTTCCTTGTAGTCATGCCTATACCTGTGGATAGAGTACAGAGTGCATCCGAAAACTGACCATCTAGGATACCCGAGAGGTTATCAAGCGCCACGATTCGAGCCCATTTAGCTTGTATTAAAAAATTATACATATTAGCGGGCTTTCCTGTGAGAGGGGCTTTGGAAGGATCGATTAATTCTTTTAATATCTTCTCAGTAAATGTTTTAAGAGCCCCTGGTTCACCATTTAATACGAGATGTGTATAAGGCCCGACAGGCCAGAACCCCTGTATTAACCATGATCGCATTATAATCTTATTCTCGGCTCCTATATCCCCTATGACTAAATCTAAATCGTTCCAATTGCCACCTTCCTCAGGTATCGGTAAAGGCAGCATCTCAGCATTTCGTACAAATTTGATAGGTGTATTATTGATTATCTGCCAGCCTTCCGGCGTTATCTTAATCGAATTCCAGGATTCCTGACACAGATCTACATAGACAATCCCATCCTTATATCCAACTCGGGAAAAAGCATCGTAAGTTTTTCCTTCAAATTGAGCTACGCCCCCGAGAACTCGGATAGTATCTTTAAGAACTTGGTCTAGCGGGCTCTTCTTACGTTCGATATAATATAATCTTGATAACCATTGCTTGAACTGTTTAGACTCTAATTGATAATTTTCGAGATGTTCGTTTATTTTGATCGTAGCATACAGCAGGCTATCTGAAGTCTTCCATAGTTCAACGATCTCAGTTAGTGCAATAGTTATTAGATTAGTTGCTGCAGATTGTTTTTTCTCCTTTTGGTCTCCGGTTCCAGCTCCCATACTAACTTCGATATTCCATAACTTCTTTAGGCTCTGCCAGTTTTCATTTTTGCAGCCTTCATGGAAACATCCAAAATACTTAGCTCCATTCCTTAAGACTCCAATACGAGCTTCTCCTCGGTTATGCTCAGGATTGAAAGGGCATTCTTGCAGGATAGCTAACGTCCAGCCCTGCCAGGATTTAGTTTTCATCACTTTAGAGCCATGGTTTTCAGCAAATCGGCCAGGATCAAATTCTTTATCGATAGATTTACTTTGGCTTAGATCTTCTTTAGGTAGAATATCGGCTAAGGCTTCTAATAGCTCTCTAGGGATCGGACTTAGATCTGAAGATACTTCTAGTATCTTAGCTATCCTCCAGGGCCTATCCTCGGTATTGCTGCCTTTCCTGCAGGGTGTCCCGTATATTTTCCAGATCCTAGCAGGATTAAACGTCGTTACATCGATTCTAACGGCCTCGGTGGAGAATACGAAATCTAACGCTTCCAAACATTGTTTTTCTAACTCAATATTCTCTTTAGTATTTGGTAGATCTATAGGAGCTAACAAATGCCCGCCATTCCCCGAATCAGCTAATATAAACGAATCAGGCCAGCCCATCTTTTCTATCACCCACCTCTTAACGTCTCTAGCCAGCTCGATAGCATTATCATGCTCTTGATTCGTTGCTGATATACCTGCAGGCCTGAGAGGATCGAAATCAATTTTTAACCATTTCAGTTTCAGAATATCGCTATCAGCGGTTGTTATATCGACATATCTTTTTATCTTGTTTTTACTTCGAGCTAATAGATCTGGATTGATCGGGTTCAAAGTGAAATAGTATGCTTGGAATCCGTCTCCATCAAGCCCAATTAAAGCATCAGCTAACGCTTTATGATCACTGAAATAGCCTGAGATTGTCTTAAATTTGCCAGCTTTAGGGATCCTAAGCTCTATGATATCATTGCCAGGATGGAATAACTTCAAAGTCCTGAGGACCACTTCTCTATCTAATTCCATCATAGTTAACCCCTTTCTGACTCCGGACTCGGATCAGGAACTTGATTTTTAACTGGCCTTATCGCAGTGATTCGAGCTCGAGCCACCATCCAGGTACGGCCATAGCGATTTTTAAGCCACAATTCGCTATCATTAGCCCTTAACAATCGAGCACTTAAAACGTGGTTGCCATCGACTATAACAGAACAAATCAGACCTACCAACAATTTTATAAGGTCATCCTCTTTCTCTTCTTCTGAGTCCAAGTCAGATTTAGAAAATTCTATGTTCTTTAAGGTTCTAGATCTATTTTGCATATCTTTTGCCTCCACAACGGAGGAAATTTGTTGGAGGCTGTTTGCAGCTTTATTCCATCTTTCTCAGTCTATAGCCATTAAGATGCAGGATCCCAATTTTTCTGCCTATAAGCTCAGCCAACTGGGGACCCAGTTCTGAGGGCAACAAAACTGGAATTTTGCCAATTAGAGCGAGCAGACCCATATTTGTTTCTTCGATGGCGTTGAGTTCACCAATAACCTCGTCCAGCTCAGAGAGGCGTAGAGGCGGTGGATTTATATCCGAGGAAGGTAAAGTTGTTTTTGTGCAAGTATGCTTGTTTTGGGCCTCCGCTAAGGCCCAGGCGGCCTTTTTTATCACAGATGCTCACCTTCCATTACTGGCACATAAATGATCCTACCTAAGTCATCCATCCTCACTGCCATGTACTTTGAATGCACGTTTTCAATAAACTCTTTCGGGATGGCCACGAAACGGCTCCTATTAACGGTTCGGACTTTTACAATGGTATCCATTAGATTCTATTCTTTTTATCATTGTATTTGAATATATTTTTCGATAAGGTATAAATAAGTTAATGGAAAAAATAGCGGTAACCGTGGTGAAAGAATGGCATCCTTTGATGAATATGTTCAAAAAATAGCAGATACAAACCTTAGGCGCGATATACTCAAAATTCTTTTATATTATCAAAGTCAATTAACTGCGAAAGATATAAGGCGACTCCTTTTAGATTATGGCTACACTGTCAAGCAAAAAACGCTTTATCCAAATTTAAAATTACTTCAAACGCGTAGATTTATCAAAGAGCCTTCGATTATGCCACTATCAGGAAAGCGTGGTAGGCCCCCTCGAGCATATTCTCTCCAGGAGGATTTTTTGATAGCATATAGAACGCAAACTAAAATACTCCCCGCGCTTACAACCAGTGCAAATATAGTCGATCGAAGGCCTCCTGCTTCGCGGGAAGCAAAAAATCTCAGGACGCATACGGAGAAATTGTCCTAGAAACTATCATAAAATGCATATTGGGTCTTGCAGGTCTTGCACAGAGAAAGGCTTGGCCTTCTAGCTAAAGTGGAAACTGATATTTGTCATACTTAGATCATAAACCAAGTACACGATCTTTAAATAGAGAAAATTTTAAAATAGTAGAAAATATGTGCAATCAATTGGATTATCTTCATAGACACTTGAGCGAATCAGATAGAGTTTCTCCTTATTCTAAAACAAAAGAATGTGGTCCTGATGAAAAAGGCTATATTTTTCTCTACGACTCTGTGAGAAAGAACGAAAAGCTTCTGGTTTTTACTGTTAGCATATGTGATAACCAATATAATATTATTAAAATTGATATAGGCAAATGTTTAAAATACCCGCTTGAAGACAACATTCTTCCCATATTTACAATAAAAGGCATGCCATCCGGGGTCACCCAATCTAGCGATAGACTATTCTGGGTATGCGGCAAAAATTATAATAATAATCATTTCAATGAACTGGTATACGCTCAACTATACTATGATGAAGGCATAGTCTCTGAAAATGCACGTATCACAATCAATGGTATCCTTATCAGTACGGATGATTCGACCCATTAGGGCTTTGTTATATCCCCAGCTGCGGAATATGCGCCAGATAGCTCTCTTGTAGCTCTTTTTTGTCAATATGATTGTAAATATCTATTGCCTCCCGTCTCACATCTCCGCGCAGCTCTTTCACGAAATCTCTTGGCATGCCAGCACGGATGAGGTGTGTAGTAAACCAGTGTCTACAACAATGTGGAGTAAAACGATCTTCTTGCTTTTTTGAATCAATGTTGCAGAGGCCAACGCTGATTGAATACTTGACGACCATTATTTGAACCATATTGGCAGCCAGTCTGCCTCCCCTACGACTGATAAAGAGCGCAGGCGAACCGTTCTTATTTCGGACTTCTCTAGCTCTTAACCATCTGCCTAATGCTTCTGCTGCCTCACTATCGAAATAGACTTCTCTATTACTCCTCTTGGCTGTCGGCTTCAATTGTATGGTCATATTGTCCATGTCTACATCATCAATATCCAGATCCGTCAGCTCATGCCTTCTCACTCCTGTCTTAAGGAGCAGGATCACGATAGCTCTATCTCGAGTGTCGAGGATGGAGTTCACAAGAATTGATGCCTCTTCGATTGATATCAGCTTTCTTTTCTGTGACTCATTGGCATTCTTATAGCTACGCAAGTAACGTTTTCGCATTGCTTTGACAGGATTAGCCGATACCAGACCATCCTCCTCAAGAAAATCATAGAATGTGGTCAATACCGTAAAGGCCCGCTCTATGCTGGATTGCTTTAGGTGCTTCTCTTCTCGAAGATACTTCAAATACTGTATCAAATCATTTTTGTCTACCGTAATGGGACCTTTTTGCAGGGTATCCTCGAGATATCCGAGGAATAATTTTGCTTGGCAAGGATAGGTTGAGCAAGAATCTTTGGATAATCCACGTAGGCGGCAATCCTCTTTGAATTTATTGATCAGATCCATCTCCATCCTCTTGCCTCCTCTTTGATCAGACCAAAGTCCTGAAGCTCCTGCAATTGCTTACGGACTATTTTAATGGCATCACTGTCTTTGGGATCTATATGAAGCGATTTCATGATCTCTGAACCACTCCATGCACCACCTGATTTCAGTAACTCGACAAGCTCCTCACTATAACGGATAATTCCTGGTTGTTGAGGATGCAAAAATACATCATGCCTAAGCTTGAACAGATCGGTTTGGCACTTTTCGAGTGCAAGCGATTTCAATCTAAGTTCATCCTTGAGCTTTTGATTGTCTTCCTTGAGCTTGGATAGATCTCTGATAATGTCGTCCTTTAGTTTGGAGTCCTGCTCTGCAAGCTTGGCCTCTATTGTCTCATAGATCCATTTAGAAAGCGGGAATCCCGCATCTTTTGCCAATTTTTTCCAGCGCTCTAAATCATGCTCGGTGGGAAAATACACGATAAACTGCCGATTGGCATGTTCTGGTCTAGGCATAGATCTCTGTATGAACGTTCATGTATATAAATTGTACTAGTACAAATGAATTGCCAATATCAGGATAGGTTAATGGTTATGGAAACGCAAAGCTTGTGAACAAAAGGAGCCATCCAAAACCTTCATGAAAGACTCTCGCTATTTTAAGAACTTATGATGGCATTAAATAAATCATGTATCGAAAAGCATTTGATAGAACAAAAATTATACCGGTATTTTTTCCATAGTAGCCTATCTATAAGGAAGATTTGATCGTTGCTTGATAGTTATGAAACAAGGTAATGAATCCTCTGAAATAATTGGCAATCAATTCCAGATTATCGGGAATATCGCCATCATTTCTATCCGATCCGGAACAGAGGCCTAAAAAAATGAGCTTGCCAAGACGATAATCTCCAATCACAAGAAAATTAAAACAGTACTCAATAAGACCTCAAAGATTAATGGCGAAATGAAAGTGGCCAGCTACGAAATTATCGCTGGAAATGAAACGGTCACAACCCATAAAGAGTTCGGATTTGTCTACAAGCTAGATGTGAACAAAGTGTTCTTCAATAGCAGTCTCGGTTACGAACGAATGAGATTGGCGTCCATAACCAAACCGGGCGAGATGATACTTATACCTTTTAGTTGCGTTGGCCCCTTTGTCATTCTTCTCGCAGCTAAAGGAGCCAAAGTCCTTGCTGTAGAGAAAAATCTTGAAGCTTGCCGTTGGCTTGTTGAGAACATCCGATTAAATAAAGTAGAAGATAATGTCACACTAGTCAGGGGCGAAGCTTTCCGATTACATAATACGTTAAATATGGCTTTTGACAGGGCCATAATCCCTACGCCATATGGATGCGATCAGATCTTGGATATAGTCTATGAGCTGATGAAATTCAGTGCTCCGGTCCATTTTTACACGTTCAAGAAGCATAGCCAGATTGAAGAGCTCCTCAAGAAGTTCGAGAGGAAGGGATTCTTTGTACAATTCTATCGCAAATGTGGCAATGTAGCACCTTGCGTCAAACGCTGGGCTTTTGATCTGATCAAATGCAATAAACCTTTAAGAACTTGATATCTTAGTAACAAGCTAACATCTCCGAATTTGAGATCATCTGGAGATAATCGGTCTCTTAACTAGCAAAGAAAGTTATCATTTTCAACGCTTGATTTGCAATAATGCAGCCTTTAGCACATTTCCCGCAAAGATTACACCTTTTTTCATCTACTTCCATAGTTTCAATTATTTTAAGCGCTTCTTGAGGGCAACTTTTCTCACATATTCCGCATCCTGTACACATCTGTACACGAAGGATTGTCTCTACCAATTTTTTCAAAATAGATTTTGCCTTTCGTTCAGGGGCTATGACCAAGATATGACCATTAGCAAATAAGGTACATGAGCAGTCATCTAACGTTAGATTAGCTACCCCTAGCTCATCCGAATATTTTGTTTTGCCCAGCATTGTCAAAGCTTTTGCAACCGATTCGAAAGGATAATTCTGTGGAATAGTGAGTTTTGCTTCAATTGAAAACTTCAAGCCACACGGAGAAACCCCTTTAACTATATCAAACCGGATATCTTTCTTCTCGGTTGGCTTGGTCCTGAGGTTAATACCATATGATTGAGCCAGATCCATTACCTTGGAAGGATGTTTCTTCCATCTCCAGAATCCCCAATCGATGTATTTAGCCTCTAATCCATTATTCTTCGCCCAATCCTGCAGATATGAAGTCCATTCATTGTAGAGCTGAGGATGCGTTTTCTTTGTATTGGCCAACTCGGATTGCAGAGCAGCAGGACAAAGCCAACATCCTATCCTTTCATAATCCTTCTCGTAGAGCGGATTGAGCGGCAACTTTTTCCAATTGAGATAAATCATGACCTCTAGAGCATTCCAGTTACGGATTGGGCATAAGGTTGTCTGATTGGGCACAAAGGGATTCTTCTCCACCGCTTGTATCCTGGCTCGACTGAAGGACTCATATATCCGTCTGCCTTCTACGGTCACGCAGCCTTTTGGATAATGCTTCTCAATGTAGGAAGTCAGAGGACCTAGCTTGTTTGTCTTGCAACACCAACGAAAATCTTTGGCTGGAGGACCAAAGATCTCTAACTGCTCGAAAAATTTATTTTTTTCCTGGATTATGCGCAATTTTAGTTTGCGTTCAGAACAAAACCTCTGCACATAGTTGACAGTTTCCGGGAACTCTAGACCAGTATTTATGAAAAGCAACTCTACGTTAGGCTTGGCTCTAAGAGTTAAGGCAAGAGCTGCCAGACTATCCTTTCCCCCGCTAAAAGAAACGTTAACAGGCTGGTCAATTCTATTAAAGTACCCTTTCAGCTCTCGAACGGCAGTCTGTTCTAACCTCAATAAATGAGTCTCATTTGCCTTTACAGCAGAATTGATGTCGGACGAATGCTGATTCAGACTCAAATTCCTGCGCCCGATATCTTTAACTCTAATGGCACTGGAGCCATTATCCCTCGTTCTTACGATTCCCACGCCCACTAGCCCGCCAATCTTAAGTATAACGCTGTCTCCATCATTCAGACCAGAGTTTGACTCGATAACTTGATGTTTTTCAATCCATTTTCCCTTGAGATGACCTTTCCGCAGAGCTTCGCTGCAGATCACTACCTTCTTTATAGCTTTTTCAGCTAATAGAAAAGCACCAGCTAGCTCCAAATCGAGCTTGTAAATACCTGTTGTGATATCGAATGATATTGAAGCTATAAGATGGCCATCAACAACCACTTGATCTCTTCGGTCAATGCCAGCTATTTTATTAAATAAAATTATTCTATTGTCAAGAAAACCGGAACTACCATAATTGATTTCAAATAGGTCTTTGATCAAATTTCGTCCCGCTTCAGAACAAAGACGTACATCTGCAGGCGGAGAAAGATAAACAAATTTGCCAGAACCTCCGCAGAGCGAACAGCTATTAGAGAGAAGAGGAACATTACAGTCGTCACACCAGAATATATTGCTGCGACCTGGGTGGAAGGTTCTTTGCTTATTTCTCATGGGATTTCCTATTCTGCAACTCCCAAGTGATACTTAACGAAATATGTTTCTTTAATTTTATTACTCCATCAGCACCTAATTAGTGGTTTAATTTATTTGAGCTGCAAATATATCATTCTATCGACAACCTGCGTAGATTGGGGTCTCAGCGCTATTGAACTCCGAAACTTGAAAACACTATTCAAGCACCAATAAAATATCGATAGCCTGATATTCTTTGGCTGCAGTAAATATCATGGTGCAGGTCATGAAATCAATTTTCATTTTATTATCATTGGGAATGATATTACTCCTTTCTGGATGCATCCAGCCAGAGTCGGGACCTCAGGTCAAGGAAGCATTAGCCTCTGAAGAATGGAAACCTAATGGGGTGGTGGGTCCGAATGAATATGCTAGAAGCGTTGTATTGCATGGTGCCAAGACACAGGGATACTCAGGAGGCGACCTAGAGATATCTTGGAAGAATGACGATCAATACCTCTATATGGCACTTAATGGATCGACAAATGGATGGATATCAGTTGGCTTCGAACCCTCAGAATGGATGAAAGACGCAGATATCATAATAGGATCTATCGAAGAAGAAAAGCCTGTTGTCTTGGATGAATATTCTACTGGCAACTACGGACCCCATGAGAAAGATGTTGATCTTGGAGGAACCGACGACATTCTAGAGTTTGGAGGAAAGGAAGAAAACGGATTTACAACGGTGGAATTTAAGAGAAAGCTCAATACCGGAGACAGATTTGACAAGATTTTTGAGCCAGGTCAAGAAATCTCTATGATTTGGGCCATGGCTGCCTCTGAAAATAGTCAAACAAAACATAATATGGCCAAAGGAGAGGCCATTCTGACTTTACAAGCGAGCGGCACGGGATTTCCAACTTCTGCTGCCTTGACCGCTAAAGAATCCGAAGGCATACTATTTATCGAAGAAGAGGAAAAGGCAGCGCGAGATCTATACAATTCTTTATTCGCTGCCGACCAAATGACAATTTTTAAAGATACAGCGCAGTCTGAGCAAAACCATATGGATTCCGTTAGGCCGCTTATAGAGAGGTATGGCTTGGGGCTATCAGAGAAGAATCCAGGAAGATTTAACAATCAGAGCTTGCAGAAGATATACGACCAACTGAAGCAAAAAGGCATTAAGTCCCCCAATGAAGCTTTGAGCTCTGCAGCCTCATTCGAAGAGCTCAGCATAATAGACTTGCAAAGGGAGCTTGAAGGAACTAATAATGAAGATATAAGAACTGTCTATCAAGGACTATTGGCGGGCTCACGCAAGCACCTTCGATCTTTTGCGAAAGAGCTGAAAGCTCAAGGTGAAGATTACTCTCCTCAACTGATGAACCAGGATGAATTCAATAAGATAATGGGCTGATAATGGAAAATCAGAATTCGGTTTTTTTCCCGGGATCAGTCTCTGATGCTGATCCTGGAGTACTTATTTTTTTTGTTTTTCATTTAAATTTGAGCTAGTCTTAAGATCAACCAAATGGAAATTCGCCGGCTACCGCCTTTTCGCTGTAGCCCCTTGATTCCCAATATCCTCTAACTTCCTTGTCTGTGACCTCGATGGAGGTTACCCATTTAGCCCATTTATAGCCATACCTGTCTTTAGCCACCAACTGGAAGGGAAAGCCTCGTTCAGGAGGAAGCGTGATATCATTTATGCCATAAGCCATAAGAATCCGCTTGTCCCTGATGTAGTCCAGTGGCAAACCAGTGGAGTAACCATCAGCGGATCGGAAGATTACATAACTCGCCTCTGGTTTCAGGCCTGATATGTTAAATAGGTCAGTAACTCGAAAACCAGTCCATTTGGCTGTGAAACCCCAACCCTCAACGCACGACATGTAGACAACCTCCGAATACGAAGGCAATTCAAGCAGTTCATCATAGCTCAAATCTAATTCTTTATCCACCAAACCGGTGACTTTTAGCCTAAATGAAGATCCATCGATGAATTGAGTGCCCTGCAAAGCGTTGTTTCCCTGCTCACTCAAAGGTGTCAACCTGAATCCTAGATAATCTTGGGACTCAACTTCCGGCAGAATTCTTGAAGATAACTGCTGCTCTATAATGAGATGCCCCTCAACAGCTAAGTTGGCATAACCAGATAAAAGGATTGATCCCGTCAGCAGAGCCAAAACCGCCATTGACGCTGCCAGATAACCTAGTCGACAGTGCATTATTTTTCGATTGGATGAAACCAATTTAGCCTGGAAAAAATTTGATGTGGCAATAATAATCGTAGCCAAGCCCAACCAAGAAATAATCGTATGCAAACTGAGAGGATAGAACTCAAAGATGCCTGCAGAGATATAACCTGCAAACCCAAACAATGCGAGAAAAAGCATAATCCAAGATAGAAACCGATGGTATCTTTTCGGAGCAATGGCCAATATAATTGTGAGCAAGGCCGCGGTGACTGACGGCACCCAATGCAACGTAGAAAAGACCATAAAATAATATTGAAAATCCTTTTGCCCAAACCCTAAATTTTGCCCTAAAAAACCAAGATAAATAGCAAATTAATCGCTCTACAACGCCTCTCTCACTTTGGCCAACCTGGCTTTAGTTTCTTTGATGGAGCCAGATAGAGTTGTATCCGGTGGTAGCCCCCCAGAACCGCCGCAACCTTGACAATTTCCAGACAAGCTCGGTCCTTGCCGAAGCCCACCTTCCGTGTCGATATCCAGGACGATAGAATCATTCTTAGAGTAATTGTAAACGAGGTTCACAGGACGACTAAGCGGTGATAGATCATCGAATATTAGTGTAGCCCTTACAGTCTGATTTGGCCTTAGCTCGACAGCAGGAAAGCCGCTTTGGCCGCTATTATCGTATTCCTGACTAAGGTACCTCCAGTTCCATTGGTCAACAAGTGTAAAATTTTTTGCATTAATTGGCAGGTTTTTGCTAGCATTATTGGTCACCGCAACGTCTAATTTGATGGATTTGCGATTCGAATTGATCTTTGAGCCAATTACGCCGTAATAGACAAAATTTGTCACATTGTTGCTTGCATTGGTAACCTCATCGAAGTCTATTATAAACTGATCGCCCAGATTTTCTAACGGTTTTATAATGAAATTCTTAGGTATAGCCTCCTGAGGTACCAAGAAGCCGATCAATGACCGACCTGGCTGCAATTCTTTCGAATAATCTGCCCGCATCCGGTAGGCTTTATCATTCATATCCATCAGGATATAATCTGCTCTTACGATTCGTTTAGCCTCAGTTTGCGTAATGCCCAGGCTCAAGTCAACATACAATTTCACATTTTTACCAGCATTTATATCGCCAGGTATGAAAGGCTCCTTGAAGGCCCCATAAATGGTGGAGTTGACTAAACCATTGGTTCCATAAAGCGGATATCCTTGACCTATGCCAATCAAGATAATCAATGCTGGCGCCAACCATCTCATTTATGACACACTACCAACATGGCCTCATCCTCTTGCGGACCGTCCCACAATAATCGCATAAGCCTAAATACTATGTTTATCACTTAATATTTATTTAAATTAGTTTCCTATATTAAGCTATCGCTCGTGAAATACGAGATCAAGGCAAAATGTTTGCCCCGATATCCTGAGCCATTCAATCATTTTTTTTTCAAAATCACGATCTAATGTTCTTTTTCATTGCCTCCAGCCTCGCCCTAGCTTCTTCAATGCCAGCGGTCGTGCTGCTTGGTGCAGGTGAACTTGAACTTGTCGATCCTCCCGTTGCATTCTGTAATCTAGCTTTGCTGGCTGCAATATCCTCTTTGAGGGTACTGATCTTTGGTTGAGAGGTTTGGTTAGAGGCAGCAACCGCTGGTGGAGCCTTAACTTCAGTCGATTGAGAGGAAGTTGCATTTGTCCCGTATACCTCAGAATCAGGTAATTGTTTAAGGTCGTTCTCAAGATCAATAGGAATCTCATTAGGACCATCGTAATCGTAAACAAGAACTGCTGGCTTACTCAATGGTGATAACGTATCGTTAAATATTAAGTTGATTCTTCCATTTTCAAAAGTTTCGATATCTGTTGGTGTGTATGGCCAGCCCCATTGATCAATCAATCTAAAATTATCTAAAGCAACCGGCAAGGCGGATGTGCTATTAAATATGCTTACCTGATAAGCTACTGCTTGCTTATATGGATCTATATAACTATCTACTTGTCCATAATATCTTAGGGTAATATCGTTAATGCTGTTCTTCGGAGTGCCCCACCAATTGATGCTAAATGGCTCTCCACTATAAGGTTTAATCCTCAGCAGTTTGAAAAGAGCAAATTCTGGAACCTTAAAAAAAGCTAACGTCCTTCCATGTTCGAAGTTCTTAAAGGTTATCGGTGCGTATACCATATCTTTGCTGTCTATCAGTTCAATTCCGGCATCTTCACCCCCTAGCAGCGCCATATCCAACTCTAAAATGGTTACATTCTCGCCTTCACTTGCTAGCGCTTTGACTGCGCCAAAAAGAACAGCAGTCGCATTATCATTCCCGCCTCGCAACTGTACTCCCTGGGCAGAACTTATGGTCAGTGCTAATAAAACAGCTAAAGCTATAGATTTCATACAATACCCTCTATATTCAGATTAATATTATCTTTGGCATACGTAATTCTACTATATACAATTTATCCCAGATAGAACCCGTCAGATGTTGATAAGGAATATAGACCACAAAATATTATTAAGATAATTATTTTAATACTTGCTTATAACGAAGAGGCAAATGCCAAATTATGTTTGGGCAAAAGCCGTTCTCAAGCTTGAGAAACGTATATCTGCATGTTACGCCATAGACCGAGGCGGTGTTTCTTATTGTCTCCAGATAACGATCACATTCTAGTAACCTGCGGTTTGCCATATGTCAACGGACCTTGTCATTTAGGTCATCTTCGAACCTATGTGCCAGCAGATATGTACGTACGGGGACTTAGAAAGATGGGCAAGAGCATCCTCTTTGTATGTGGGTCAGACTCCCACGGAACGCCTATTGTTGTGAATGCTGAAGCACAAGGAATTACTCCTAAGGCCCTTGTAACAAAGTACCACCGCCATTTTGATGATGTATTTAAGAGCACAGGAGTAGAATTCGACTATTTTGGCGATACAGATAACCCCTCCAATCATGAGAGAACCCAAGAGATAGTAAGAGCACTTATGGAGGGTGGCTACATCTATCCTTTAGAAATTGAGCTTGCATATTGTCCTGCATGCGAAAGATTCCTGCCTGATCGTTATGTTGAGGGAATATGTCCTTATTGTGCGAAACCTGCTAGAGGCGATGAATGTGATCAAGGCTGCGGTAGGCATCTAGAACCAGGTGAGATCAGGGAAGCCATGTGCAAAATCTGTGGCGGAAAAGCCGATTATAGGAAGCAGATTCATTACTTTTTCAGACTCTCAGTTTTTAAAGACTTTCTATTAAGCTACCTTGCGACCTTGGGCGGAACGAGCTCAGCTAGAAATTATTCTCTGGAATGGGTGAAACAAGAGCTCAAAGATTGGTGCATAACACGCAATATGAGCTGGGGAGTCCAATTTCCAGGTCAAAATGGGCTAGTGGTTTATGTCTGGGTTGACGCGCCAATAGGATACATCTCTTTCACTGAGGAATGGTGTGCGCAAAACAATATTGATTGGAGAGTGTATTGGAAAGATAAGGCAAGAATCATTCACTTCATAGGTGGCGATATTGTTTATCATCATTGCATCTTCTGGCCTGCGATGCTCAAAGGAGCTAATTACTCTCTACCTAATGACGTAGTAGCCAGCGGAATGCTAAAGATTGATGATAAAAAATTTTCTAAATCTCGCGGTTATGTGATTTGGGTCAAAGATGATTATTTGGATAAAGGTTTACATCCAGACCTGCTTCGATATTACTTGGCAAGCTATACGTCACATACCAAGGAGGTCAATTTCGCATGGAACCTTTTTGCCGATAAAGTGAATTCGGAGTTGGTAGGAGCCTTTGGCAACTTTCTGAATCGCGCTCTTACTTTTGCAACCAGAAATTTTGATGGACGAATTCCACAAGGAAACATAGACCCCGAAGTGAATGAAAAAATTGAGGCAACGCTTGAAGAAGTAATCTTGAGCCTGCAGGAATATGAGTTCAAAAGAGCAGTAGATAGCGTAATGACCCTTGCAGATTATGGGAATACTTATTTTCAGGCATATGAACCCTGGAAGTTGATTAAAAATAACAAGCAGATGGCAGGCTCCGTCTTGAGAAGCTGCTTGCAGATTGCTAAAGCTTTGGTTATATTGATGAACCCAGTGATGCCCACTAAAATGGAAGAGGCCTGGAAACAGCTCGGCATGGAAGGGACTGCAAGGGATGCAAGCTTTAAGGACGTGTTGTTGCCTGTTCTAGAAGGCCAACAACTTGGAAAGCCCGAGATATTGTTCAGCCGGATGGAGGAAGCTACTGTAAAAGACCTGGACAAGATATTCCAGAATAGGATTAAGCAAGCTGAGGCAAGAGAAAAGGGCCTTAAGGTGGATTCGACAGAATTAATACCTTTGATCAGTTCAAGCGACTTGATATCCGAGTAGGCCAGATATCAGAGATCGCGTTAATCACGGGTTCCAATAAGTTATTCAAGATCTCAGTGGATATAGGCTCTGAAATGAGGCAAGTCGTAGCGGGCATAGCCCAAGAGTACAAACCTGAAGATTTAGTTGGGACTCAAGTAGTGGTAGTGGTTAATCTAGAACCAGCTAAACTATTCGGGGTCAAATCACAAGCCATGCTTTTGGCCGCAGATGTAAATGGCAAGGCAGTGTTGCTGAGACCAGAAGAGAATGTTGAACCAGGAACGATGGTTCGATAGAAGGGAGGATATCATCATGCTGCAGGTCGAGAACCTTTCAAAGACTTACACGCTAAAGAATAGAGAGATAAGAGCTCTAAAGAACATTGACTTTTCAGCCAATTCAGGCGAGATTTTGGGATTTGTAGGGAAAAGCGGCGGAGGAAAGAGCACCTTATTTAGGATCCTGCGAGGATTGGACGATTTCGACTCAGGCAAGATCATCATGGATGGACTAGTTATTGAGCCTGGATGCAGAGACGATGTGCGCAAGGAGCTGATGAATATCACAGCTATCCATCTCCAGAGGGATTTTGCTCTTTGGACAGAGTCTGCCCTAAAGAATGTAGTTCGCCGAGTTTACTCTCGTGAGACTGGTTATGAGATATTGCCGACTCATGAAATATCAAATTTTGATCAAATCTATGAAGAGTCTATGTATTATCTGAAGCTCGTAGGTCTGGAGAAGAAGGCGCTTCATCTTGCTACAATATTAAGCGGCGGCGAGAAACAAAGGCTTCTGATTGCTAGGCAACTAGCTAAGAAACCTAAAATACTACTATTGGATGAACCTGCCACGATGGCCTGTCCGGGCACCAAGCAAGAAGTATTGGACGCAATAAAGAATGTGAAAAAAGAACTTGGTCTAACGATATTGGTTATATCACATCTTCCAGAGATCCATCAATATCTGGCGGATCGTTTGATCTGGCTGGACAGAGGAGAGATTGTGGCCGAAGGCCAGCCTAGCATTATTTTGGAAAAGTTCCTATCTGGGATGAGAGAACCTGCGCCATTGACGCTTCGGCCAAACGCCAAACCAATTATCAGGATTAGAGGACTATGCAAAAGGAACTATCTGGTGGGACCCGGTGAAGTGCTCAAAATAGAGAACCTCACTTTCGATATAAATGAAGGAGAAATTACTTCGATGATTGGGAACAGTGGTGGAGGGAAGACCACCATTCTCAAGATAATGGAAGGCTTGACCATGCCCAGCGCCGGCGAAGTCCTCTACAGGCATAGCGAAAAATGGGTTGATATACACACTTATTCGGCTGAACGTATGAATGTGCGCCAGAATTTGGGTATAATGTATCAAGAGTTTGCTTTGTTCGCAGGTGAAACGATAATCGATCATATAGCATATCAGCTGGGTGTCAAAGGTCCAGAAGTGGTGGAACACGCACGGTCAGTCGCAGAAAAGCTGAAGATCAGCGATAAAGTCCTTGATATGCTTTATATTCTTGCGGATATGCCTGAGGAGGACGCAAAAGCTATTTTTGAGTCGTTTGGGTTGACCAGGGACGTTTTGAACGAACTCTTTCCCCGTTTTCCAACAACTGAGGCGCGCAAATTTGCTGAGCCAATATTCGATCTCATTTCGCTCGATCCGGAAGTAATGTGGAATCTTCCCGACCAACTCAGCGGTGGCGAACGAGTTAGAGCAGCGTTAGCTATTCTCTTGGCCGCAAAGCCAAAAATATTGATTCTTGATGAGCCTTTTGGAGATATCGATCCAATAACTCTTCGGGAAGTCTCTAACGCTATCAAGAAGATCAATTCCGAATATGGGACAACAATAATTATTGTCAGCCATCACGTTGATTTTGTCCGGGAGGTATCCCATAGAGCTATGCTGATAGAGAATGGAGCTATTGCAGTTCAAGGAGATACAAATCACGTCTGCGATTCTTTTATATCACGCTGCGGTGCTGCCTATCTGAAAAAGACTACTGAACGATGTCATGTATGATTGTGGATGGTTGAGATGGAAGAGGAGCTGGCAGAGATCTTCAAGCAAATAGAGAACCAGGTATCTCCCGAAGAATTCGAAGTACGAATCGAAGAGAAAGTCTCTCTGCTGGCTGGACTCTGCGATAGGCGCACTGCAGCCATGTTAGTGGCCAGAGAACTGGGCGTTTCAGAAGTCGTGACTAAGATAAGCCGAATCCGACCTGAATCGGGTACTGTCACTTTTACGGGGAGAATTATCTCTATGTCGGACATCCGGGAATTCGTGCGAAATGACGGATCAACCGGCAGAGTGGCCAATCTAACCTTGGGAGATGAGACTGGGACTATACGCGTGACACTTTGGGATGAGGCCGCTGATATGGTCAAATCGGGACAAATCAACTTGGATCAATGCTATAAAGTTCTAGGTCTGGCCAAAGAGGGATTAAAGGGAACTGAGATCAGTTTAGGTCGAACAGGCAACATTCAAGAAGTGGATGAGGATATCCGACCCCGGCGGGAGCCCTACAAGATATCAGAGATTGGTAGGGATATGGGCGAGGTGAGCCTAATTGCTAAAGTCCTCGATCCTGGCAAGCAAAGAGAATTTATGCGCAAGGATGGATCGGTGGGCATTGTTAGTACAGTTCTCCTGGGCGATGAGACGGGCAAGATTAGGATTACTCTATGGAATGATCAGGCTAAAATGGATCTTAAAGAAGGTGACGTTTTAGAGATAATCAATGGTTCATCAGCCGAGCGATATGGCCAACTTGAGATCCGAACTAGCGGATATACCATTATTAGGAAGAGCGATCAGAACGTGAGCTACTCAGAAAAGATCTCGTCTATAGCTGACCTCAAACCTGGCAACCTCTGTAGTGTTTCAGGATTCGTGACTGGTCTAGGCGAAATGCGAGCGTTCCAGAGAGAGGATGGAACGCCCGGACAAGTGGCCAATATATATATTTCGGATGCCACTGGACGCATTAAAGTAGTTTTGTGGGGCGAACATGCCGACCTCTTAGAAAAGCTTGACTTGGGATATAAAGCAGATATCATTGATTGTCAGGCCAAAAGCGGCTGGAATGAAGAACTCGAGCTTAGCTGCAACTGGCTGACCCGCATTACTTTCTCCCCGCCCACATAATCGAATTAAACCACAACATTTGTCATAGTTTGAGGAAGAAGAGATAATGTCTACCGGACTTCTAGAGGACCTGCCTGGAGTGGGGCCGGCAACAGCCGAAAAGCTGCGAGAAGCGGGATTCAATACAATCGAAGCTATAGCAGTGGCTTCGCCGGGCGAATTGATAGCCTGTGCAGATGTAGGTGAGGCCACTGCTGCCAAAATAATAGCTTCGGCACGAGCAGCCGCTGATATAGGTGGTTTTGAAACAGGAGATCAAATCCTTGAACGAAGGAAGAATGTAGGCAAGATTACTACGAGCAACATTAACTTTAATGATCTCTTGGGCGGCGGCATGGAAACTCAATCTATAGTTGAACTATATGGCGAGTTCGGATCTGGCAAAACTCAGGTGGCTCATCAGCTAGCAGTAAACGTTCAGCTGCCGAGAGCTCTAGGCGGGCTTAATGGTTCAGCCATCATTATCGATACCGAGAACACTTTTCGGCCAGAACGTATTGCTCAGATGGTCGGAGGTCTGCCACCTAAAGAGAATGTTAACTGGGAAGCAGACGAATTTCTCAAACGAATTCATGTGGCTCGAGCCTTCAACTCCAACCATCAGATCCTTCTGGTAGAGAGCGCCATGGCTCTGGCCGAGAATCTCAGAGAGACCGATTATCCTGTAAGGTTGCTAGTAGTAGACTCCGTAACAGCTCATTTCCGTGCGGAGTATGTGGGCCGCGGCACTCTGGCCGACCGCCAACAGAAGCTTAACAAACATCTGCACGAACTGATGCGTTTCGGTGATTTGAATAATGCACTGATTCTGGTAACAAACCAAGTTATGGCAAAACCCGACACGTTCTTCGGAGATCCCACGAAACCAGTAGGCGGTCATGTGCTGGGCCATACAGCCACTTTCCGTCTATACCTCAGGAAATCTAAAGGCGAGAAACGTATCGCTCGGCTAGTCGATTCGCCTAACCTTCCCGATGGTGAAGCGGTCTTCTCAGTGACTATGGAAGGTCTGAAAGATTGATTCGTGCCATGGCATTAGATATCGATGGAACGCTGACCGACGATAAGAGAAGGCTCTGTCCGGCTTCAATCAAGGCTATTCAGAGCCTCAGAGTTCCTGTCGTTTTAGTAACTGGGAATACTCATTGTTTCACAAGAACCATGGCTATCGCCCTAGGCACGCCATTCGTTTTCATAGCAGAGAACGGTGGTGTAGTATCCCATTCGGATAATGAAATGGAAATTTTGGCTGATATCAACATCTGTGAAAGGGCTTACTCGGAATTAAGCAGAATTATCAAGTTACATAGGCACGATTCCAGATACAGATTCACTGATATAACTCTTCGTCGTGACTTCGACATCCAAGCTGCATCTAGACTACTTAAGGATCTACAGCTGAAGGTAGAACTAATCGATACCGCTTTTGCTGTACATATAAAGGATCTTGGGGTGAATAAGGGAACAGGCCTAGAGCGCATCGCCAAACGTTTGCAGATTCCTTTGAAGGAATTTGCAGCAGTTGGTGATAGCAAGAGCGATGTTCCTATATTCAATTTGGCAGGATTTAGGGCTTCAGTAGGGAATGCATCTCCGGAATTAAAGTCGATCTCGGATTATATAGCCCGATACGACTATGGATTGGGTTTCATGGAGATCGTAAATCATATGAACAAACATGGAATATTTCAATAGTTTCAGGCTAATTTTCATATTGCTAAGATAAGCAGTCCAAAGTGATCCTTTTTCCCGTTTATCTTTTTGACAAGACTGGGATTGAAAATGAATTTTTAATGTCTTGGATCCAGTGCCATCTTCAGCAATTTCGCCCAATTATTTTCGCATATAATCCACCAACTCAAGGTCTTCTTGGCTAGATCACGTGCGGCGGGACAAAAAGCATCAACAGCCAGATTATAGGGCATCTCTTCCAGGGGCGGATGAAGAGGATATTGCGCACAGGTTTGAGGCCTTACTCCGTATATATTGCATTTGCCAGAAGTCTTATCATGAAATGGACACGGCTGCCTAAGCACCCAGGAATTCATATTCTTGTCGAATTTACAATACGATCTCAGTTTTTTCTTTGAACCAAGGTATCGGGAAATCCTCTCGAAATCAGCTTTATCTATATAGAGTCCAGCACCAGGAGTATAGCAGCACCTGCCGCAATGTTGACACTTGAAAATCTCACGAAATAATTCAACTCCTTCTCCGGTCTCCGCAAAACCCCTATCCTTGGCCGGAAGAGGCAAAGAGATATCAAAAGGTACATTTTCTCCCTGATCGATCTTGCTAAACTGCTCACCCTCCTTCCGAATCGACCAGTGCGGTCTCTGGTTGAGAAGCTCCATAGGTTCTCCTCTTCGCTTCTGATCAACACAATCCTGACTGCAATACCTATGGCAAGCCCAGCGAATTTTGGGGATAAAATCATTCTTTTTTTCGCCAATTGGTTCTCGGAATCTAAAAGTCTTCGTCATGCTGCCCTATCAATTGCCTTGAAGCCATGATTCGGAATTAATGGAATTAAAATGAGTCTTAAGATTCCAATTTTCATTTGCAATATTTCAACTTTTAATATCGCAAATTAAGTTAAACCTTAAGGAATCTGAGCCCTAAAATCGAAATGCGCTTTCATCTAATCTAGCTTTTGATTCCGGGTGTTCTGCCAAAGAAAAACTCATCAAGATATCAAGGAGGTTTGGTGCAGGATCCGCCGGTTGCCGCAGATTGATTCTACAGCATTGCTCCAGGTTACAATCTGCACTACCATAACACAAGGTAGATATTATTTCCCTCTTTTTTGCCTTTTAGGAGTTGGCAATATCTAAGAATTGCAAATTCATTCTCCAGCTCATACATAGATGGGCCCAAGTTCTCAGCAACCTCTTCCCTAATGGCCTTTCCTCTCTTAGCGATAAACCCATAGATCCATTTTTGCTTGTCTGTCAGACCTTCTTTCTCCGCTTAGCCCGTGACTTTCGCTGTGGATCCTCTTGGAGCGCTCTCCCCATGGATCGCATACCCTGATCCTATGGCTTCTCGCAGATATATAGCAATCCTGGCACAATGTTTGACCTGCTGAAATCATGCATTCACCCACTACAATATCACATCTACAGCTTTGGTATTTGATAGTATTGTCTTCACTCATTCATTTAATGCATCATATGCAAGACCATTATTTAGGGTTCCATATCGATACCATTTTTAATAATTACCATTGTTATTATTTGGAAAAACGATAAGTTTATAAGGAATTATTGGTTTATTGCCAAAAAATTGAACTTATCTTGGAAATAGAGGAGGAAATGGCTGATATATTGGAGATTGATGAAATCGACCGTTCAATACTGAGGTTCTTAAGTGAGAACTCCAGGATGAGCATGCAAGAGATGTCGCGCCTCAGTGGCATACCGGATGCAACCATACAGTTTAGATTGAAGCGTCTTAAAGCCAATGGAATAATAGAGCGTTTCACCATCCAGGTCGACCCAGATGCCATCGGATACAGTGTTATGGCCGTAGTTTTGGTTCAGACTGAGGCGGATAAACATGATGATACCAAAGTAGCATTGACCAAGCTTCCTCAGATCACCGAGGTTTATGGCGTGCTGGGTGAGTACGACCTCTTGATTAAAGTGTATTCTAGTAGTCTAGAGGATCTTAATGCTCTGATAAATGATAAGATTAGGACAATCGAAGGAATTGAAGATCTTTTAGAGATAGTAGTAGTTGAAAGGGTCAAAGATGAGTCTCATCCTGTCTTTCATGACTGATACCCCCGGCTGTGCAGGTTACTATGAAGTAATGCGTTCCAAAGGAGGCAACCTCGCATGAGTGATGCGTCTACAGTAGAACAAATCAATTCGGAAGCATCAAAATTTCTTCTACAGTCCAGTAAGCATAACGGTCTTAAGATCTCTGTTATAGATTACGATGAAAGTCATTATCACGAAGCTATAGTCAATAATATCGAAGATTGCTTTGCATTCAAAGCTCAACCAACTATCACATGGATACACATAATTGGTTTACGTCAGGTGGACATACTTGAGAAACTGGGCACATGTTACGGATTCCACCCCTTGGTCCTAGAGGATATTCTATCAGACCAGCGCCCGAAGGTGGAGGATTACGACGATTATATCTTCGTTGTGCTCAAGACGCTATACTATCAAGAGAGCGAGTCAGAACTAGAAGCAGACCAGATAAGCATCATTCTCGGTCCCAATTATGTAGTATCGTTTAAGGAGAAAGAAGGCGACATACTGAGACTCCTTCGGTATCGTCTGAGGACGGGTAAAGGAAGGATTAGAAAAATGGGAGCCGACTACCTAGCATATTCAATGATAGACGCCATCGTGGACCATTATTTTGTTATTGCTGAGAAACTCGGTGAGATGTTTGAAGACGTAGAGGACGCTGTCGTAACTAAACCCGACCCAGAAACACTGCCAACCATCTATAACCTCAAACGAGATATGCTATTTCTTCGAAAATCTGTCTGGCCCTTGAGAGAGGCTATAAGTCATTTGCAGAGAACTGAATCACCCCTGGTCTCCGAGACAACCAAAATATATCTTAGGGACGTCTACGATCATACAATCCAAATAATTGAAAATATAGAAACCTTACGAGATATGTCTTCTTCACTTCTTGATACTTATATATCTAGCTTAAGCAATCGTCTAAATGAGGTCATCAAGTTACTCACGATTATCTCCACGATATTTATTCCTCTTACATTCATATCGGGCGTTTATGGTATGAATTTCAAATATATGCCAATACTGGAGAGCAGATGGGGCTACACAGCCGTAATAACATTTATGATCCTCCTGGTGGTCATAATGCTTTCTTATTTTAGAAGGAAAAAATGGCTTTAAAGTACAGATTCACTGCTAATCGCTATCTTTCCGCGGATAGTATCCTATCATATCGTAGTTTGATGCGTTCGATTATATCCATATCATAGGCTTGATGAGTAAGCAGGATTAGATCTGCTTCTAAGCCTGAATAGTCTGTAGCCACAGAAATACCATTCTCATGGATGGACATCAGGAGGTCCCTAGCTATTTCTTCCGCCATAGGTGTTAGCGGCTTGATAGATCCAGCATTTTTTGCCCGCTCCCTGTACTGAAAGAGAAGAGCATCTATTTCATTTGCGAGCGGCTCAATTCTCCCTGAACCGCTAGCTTGGCATATTCTCTCGGCGCTCTCCTTTAACTGGGAAAGGGTCCTTGTTCTAGCCTCGATTATTCGTCCTGAGAAATATTTACTGATAGTTTCCTTATAACCAGGAACCATCACCAATATATCTAATCTCTCAAGTTTCTCGAAATCCGCTTCTTGAGGGCTATACGGATTGACCAAGATGAAATCCAATCCTAACCTTAGAGCCAAGCTTTCATACAGTGGAGTAAAACCCAATGGTTTTTTCTCGCTGATTACGACTTTCTTGACGGAGTCCGGTTTTTCCGATGGTAATCCGAAATAATCCGCAAAGCCTTTAGTTGTTGTAAGAATCTTGGTGTGTCCTTGCCTGATTGAGCTAATCAAGCCTATGCGCTCCAATTCTTTTATATGGCTGTAACTTTTGTTCCCTCGTATCTTCGCCACATCACTCTGTTTGATAGGCTGCTTGTAGGCGATTACGGCCAGAGTTCTGATTAGGGGCGCCTCCATCTCTCTTGGAGCTACAGAAACCACCAGTTTGGCCAGCTTTGGCCTGACTTGCATTACATAGCCATTGCCGAGTTCCACAATCTCAACACCACCGTAGCGTTGTGAATACTCCCCGGCCAATTCATCTGCTAGTATCCTGACTTCATCACTATTGGCGCCCGAAAGTTCCGATAACTCCTGAAGGGTGAGGACTCGGCCGGCAACAAAAAGGGCTGCTTCCACTACTGCCTTATGATCTTCGAAAGACAGGATACCACCATCCACTCAACACTTAATATGCTTAATGAAACTTGAACGTCTTTTAGGATTTTTGGTTTACAATATTCTTGCCATCTAAGATTTTCAGCATCAATACATATTCCGGAAAGCCAAAAATATCCGATATCTGAGATGATGGTATATGTGATATAATTAAATATCCTCAAAAATTGTTTATAAATCCTCATTCTGATCAGATCTGATTTATGTAAAGCTGCAATTTATTTGCCTCTCAACTTTACGCAATTATCTGCAAGCATAGGATATCGAAACACGAAATTAATCGATAAATAGGACCAAAAATGAAACTCTTATCTTGTTATATGCCTCTTAGGTAATAAAACAATTTATTAAGCATAATAAATCGATTTAGGCTTTGACATTTCCATATCATATGAGATATTATCAAAAGATATTGATATGAAGCGAAGGCGGAGATTATGACGAAAGAGATTGTAATAATAGGAGGTGGTGCCGCAGGGATAGATGTTTTGGAGCTTTTGCTGAGAGGTAAAAAAGAGTCGGAAGACATGCATATTACCTTGCTCAAGAAAGAGAAAGAGGGCTTTTTCTCTATGTGCGGATTGCCTTATGCACTTCAAGGGATGTATAGTATAGGAGTTCTTGATCAATTTCATCCAGATTTATATAAAAATAAGGGCGTAGATTTTAGGACCGAAACTCGAGTTACTAGCATCAATCTGGAAGAAAAATGTGTGCATCTCGAGTCAGGTGAACAATTATCTTATGATCATCTAGTAATAGCCACAGGTAGTAAGCCCTTTATTCCAACAATACCAGGAACGAATCTTGATGGTGTTCATACATTAAGTAGCAGAAAAGATGGAGAACTGATAGTTGCAGCCTTAAATGCGGGAGAAGTCAATAACGCCTTGGTCATCGGAGGCGGTTGGATTGGATTACAAGCGGCTCTTGCATTTACTAAGAAAAGCATAAAAACCATAGTTGTTGAAAGACTACCTTACCTTCTTCCAGCTCTTTTGGATCCCGAAATGTCCTCAATAGTAAGAGATTATCTGGAACCAAATATCGCTTTCTTTATTGGAAGA
>JALHSR010000009.1 GCA_022865315.1 Methanotrichaceae archaeon
CAATTGGTCGCCCAATTCTTTAACTCGTTCATATTCCTGCCGGATGGCAAAATCGGTGAGATTTCTCATGAGACTATTGTATGGTATTAATAGTATTTATATATTTCTATTAAATTAGGTTTTTCGGAGTTCTCTTCTGAATGAACGGCTCCGATGAAATTGCGAGCTTGCTTTCCATGAATGCCACCAAAAAATAGGGGATGAGGAAGATCACACTCTTTGCCCAGAATCATGTAGGGTCTCGTGCAATCTTCGACTTCTACTAACAGACTATTGCATTGGCGCTTATAAATGGACAATCCAGGCAAGACGAAAGTATTCAATTGTAAGCTTGCTTTGTAAAATTTAGTCGTGCCTTCAGCTCCAAGGATTATTCGAGTTGAATATCGATGGCAACACATGGCCACCCGACTTATATTCAGGTGAATAGAGTAGTGGAATGCTATTATTTTTTTATGTTGCATAGTTGATAATTAATCCATAATCTCTATCCGCCCTTCAACCTTGGGGGCCACAGGACTATTCTCGCTAATGTACTTGGCCACTGGATCAAGATCTACCATAGTTGTATCGCGCTTCCTATTTGCTGGCAGATCTGCAAGCAATGCATATCCATCTCCTCCTTCGGATAGATAGTCATTTGTAAGAACAAAATAAATCTTTTTGTCATCAAGAGGTCTCCATATATTGTTTTCCATGACAAATATATCTGAGACCCTGTTTCCAGAATTGATGATCTGTTTTATCTGGCGGCCATCATATAATGCAGAAAAAGCTTCCTTGCCCATATTTATGCTGAATCTGATCCCGTTTACCTGCAAGAATCCTCCATCAGGTATGCCGGTGCTATTAGGTCCAAGAGCGGAAGCACTGATCTCTAACATCTGCTTAATTTCCGTGCCAGTCATTGTTGCTAGTATGAGGTTATTGTGAAAGGGGAGCATAGTGTTAAGAGTTTGATAGGAAATATTTCCTTGAGGATAGATCCTATCTCCGCGGATACTTCCACCATTGATTACGGCTATCTGAGCTTCAGAGAACCACTTTCGCCATGAATCGACGATGAGGTTTCCGATAGGCATTTCTTGGCTTCTCACGTTCTTCTTCATAGCATCTAGATCTACTTCGGAATAACCGATGGTATCGGCAAGCTTTGTATCATACTGCTGCAAATAGGGAGCAAGGTAATCTTCAATCGCCGGATCCTTCGGCGAACCTTCACTAATTGAAATTGTCTCCCAGATAGGATTTTCAATTCCTGAACCATTATAGGTAAAATGCAAAACCCCAAGTCGTTCTCCTTCCATACCGTCCTGGACAATTATTGTTTTCCAACTAGAAGGGCCCTCAATAGTATCATTGAGATAAATGTGATCATGGCCGCCTACAATAAGATCAATGCCTGATACATTTTTGGCCAGTTCAGTATCCATTTTGGAGCCCATATGAGAAAGGGCAACTATAAGATTTGCACCGTGATCCTGCAAAATTTTTACCTGCTCTTTTGCAATTTCCTCATAGCTTTGATTTACCGATATACCCTCGCCTGCATTCGTTATCTTGAGGAGCTCGGGCGTCATTAGGCCGAATATACCCACATTGATTCCTGTTACATTTAAAATCATATTAGGCCTAATGACTGCTCTAAGATCTGGATTTTGGATTTCGAGGTTCGTTGAGATTATGGGAAATCCTGCATATTTCGTAGCATTTAGGTATGCTTCCCATCCAAAATCAAATTCGTGGTTTCCTGGAGTGATTGCACTATAATTAGCCATTGTCATGGCCACCATCTCGGGAACACCTTTGAATGTGCTATAGAAAGAACCCATCAGATCATCACCGGAAGAAAAAAGAAGCGATCCATCGGATTGTGCACTGATATTTTTTGCCGCAGCAGCTATTTGCGATAAGCCACCGACTGACGAGGTTTCCGGTGAATCATTGAATGGTGCCACTTGGCTTTGAAGGTCAGATGTTGTCATGATAGCAATTTCCTTCGGTCTATCTACAGAAAGAGGATTTAACGAAACTGCAGTTGAGACAAAAATGATGCTGATAACCAAGATAAGGCTATATTTCATGAAATTCGATCCTCACTTTAAATGAGAAGATAGTTTTCGGCAAAAAGATTTGTGTAGACTTTAGCATCAATTTCCTTCTTGCGGTCCTACCTCATGAGATGTATGTTGACCATATAAGAATGACATTATTGGGAACCGAATTTATCAGCACCCAATTGCCAGTAAGGCAAAATTCTCTTATTTAAAGAAATCGATAATGCTTAGGGGTAATCGAGAATCACTCATGGGATTCGAATCCACGAACACCTGCGTGACTGGCCCCTGAATCCAGCGCCTTTGACCTGACTTGGCAACCCCCGCTTCTGCTATCGATATTCCCCTGAATTTCGGTCTATAGATACTGGATTTGTTTTCATTACCGCTTTGGAGGGCATTAAAATGTCAAAAAAGCGGCTAAATATAAGTTGGGATAGGAAGACATCTCCTGAAGACATTAAACCAGCTCTAAAGCGTTTTAGGCACCATCTCAAAGATATTGGTCTGAGGGACTCTACGATCGAATCATATGTTTTCCGATTAGGCAAATATTTGGAATTTGCCCAAAATAAAGTACCCACAGAAGAAACTGTCATTAGTTTCAGAGCGACACTTCATGAAAAAGCACTGTCAATAAGTTCGATCAACAATTATTGTTTTGCCATTAAGAAATATCATGAAATGCTAGGACATCAGATTGCTTTCCCTTTCATCAAACCCAAGAATACTATACCGTACTTCTTTGACGAATCCGATGTCGCAAAGATTTTTGGGGCTTGCCGGAATCTAAAACATTATGCTATGCTCCAAACCATATTCTATGGCAGCCTGTGTGCAAGTGAACTCTGCCACCTAGACGATCAGGATCTTGATCTGAAAACGCTATCCATAAGGGTACGAGAAGGAAAAGGCGGTAAAGAAGGCCTTGTTTATATCACTAATGATTGTGCCAGAACGCTCAAAAGCTACCTGAAAATCCGGCCACAATTAAAGATCAATGGTCGATTCCCATTATTCTATACAGATTTTGGCAGGCGTTGGGATCGCAGATCTCTCTATAGGATGTTCATAACTTACAAGAAGCTGGCAGGGGTCGAGAAGAATGGTGGATTGCACGTCTTTTCCCGTCATTCACCTGCTAGTATCCTCATAAAGAATGGATGCGATATAATCACGGTAAAAGAACTGCTTAGACATCAGGACATCAATACAACTGCAAGGTATCTTCATGTAGCAGATGCCACAAAAAGAGAAAAATATGAAAAATGTTTATCATTATGATTAATCCTCTAACTTAATTCCTTAACTAGACTCAGCATAATTTAAGCCCTATTCAGCTTAGATTTTATATCATAATTAGCTTAAAAGCTATATTGGAAACAGTCAAAGGAAGGTCAGAAATAGCGTTTTGGTGCTACATTTTTAGAACGATTTTAGATTTTACGTTTTATGTAAAAACGACTTGATGATAGCGGTTATTTTTGATATATTCCGTAGATATCAACAGATGTGGTAATTGGCAATATCTGCAAATTTTATATATTGATAAACTATTGAGTATGCAAGGGTATAGATTAGGATGGGAAAACGCTTTCGGGATTTAATATGGGCTAATTGTCAAAAAGTATTTGGATGGTATTTTTTGGCTTTCCAACCGCTCAGACACATTTCCAGCAAGTGTCGTCGTTATTGTTGGAGTTTTACTTACGATAATTATAATTATTTTGCTTTTTACTGCTCACGAAGCTTTTGTATCGAGCCAAATTAACTTTCCAGCAATTATTAGCGTTAAAGTGGTAGATAATATAACTCTATTTTTGTTGGAACCTTCTGAGCTATTTAACTTTGGAATAGGAGTTTCGTTTTATTATAAAGAGGATAGCGGTTTTGAATCTTTAATTGGAGTAGGTTATGTTGCAAATGTTCAAAATGATAAAAAGATACAAGTTGCATTAGCACATCCTGATCCTGTGCATAACGACAAAATAAATCAGCTTACACAAGATCCAAATATCCAAAAAAGGGTATTGGTTAAGCCAATTAAGGTTTTCGATATCCGGTGAGACGAAGGTGAAAAAATGGAATTGCCATTAATGGATGAATTTAAATTTCCGGCAGAGGTAATTAAGGTTATTGATAGCCGTAGAGTCGTCATAAATAGGGGAGATAAGGATGGTATACTTGTAGGGCAACGCTTCTTGATTTATGAAATTGGCGAAAATTTAATCGATCCTGTTACGAAAGGAGATTTGGGTAGACTAGAGATAGTCAAAGGAATCGGTATAGTCAGTCATCTCCAGCCTAAAATAGCAACTATTAGCTCTGATATGAAAAGACAAGCTGAGAAGAGAGTGATTAAACGAGAGACAACGATTTTAAATTTTTCGTTGGGCCGCGGACCTGAAGAAGAAATTGTAGAATATCCCATTAAAATTAAACCCTTTGACGACCCGAAAGTAGGAGACAAAGCTAAACCTATCTAGATAGAAACTCATGGTTGGAACAGTTTAACTTTTTGTGGTATTTTTGTTTACAGATTATCAATCCCCGTGTTTGCATTAATGTCTCATTCATGTAAAAATAACCTATGCATATTGTTTTCCGGCAAAGTCTCATATCCTCTGAGAACCTATTACCTATTGGAGGCAATCTCATGATGTGGTCTAGGCGTAGCGGTTGGGGTATTCATTGTGATGTGGTCAATCCTAAGCTGTTTGAATTAATGAACCGATTAGAGAACAAAATGATCAAAAAATTCTTAGCTTTTCGTTATTATATGATATGAAACGGAGGCTTATTAATGAAAAGAGATGTTCTAATAAAACTATCGGAATTAATGACTGCTGCTTTTGGATTGGTTGCAGCCCTTGCGTGGAATGAGGCGATAAAATCTCTATTCATGGAAGGAGGATCGCTTTATTTTGTATCCAGCTATGGAATTTGGGTATATGCACTTCTAGTGACCTTTATTGCGGTATTTGCAACTATTTGGATTGGACGACTCATTGCCAAGGCCGGAGCAACAAAATAGATATAACTTAGCTATCGTGTATCTATTTCGAGGAAGGCCCTCGAGATCCACGTTACCTGCCAAGACATGGAAGAAGATAGAGAATCAATCCACATTGGAGGCGTTCTCTTGACGTGATTCAAGACGTACTTCGAGGGCAGCCACTGTGATCATGTCCTTCACTTGAGTGATATCTTGCCATAATATTGCACAATCGCATCGATCTCCGAGCTATATTGAATGCGAGATGGCATCCTGCTGTCCATAGGGATTGTTTGATGCCCATATATTAGGGGTTTAACCCCGAGCAACTTTTGTGCTTAAAATCGATTTTAAAATTTAATTCGCAATTAGAGATAAAATTACCATCGTCGCCTCCTCCTAGTAAACGTTGAAAGCGTCTCTTTTTCTCGTGAATCAGTTTACCTTGGAGGCGTTCTCATGATATGGTCTAGGTTGAGTGGTTGGGGGAAATAGAGCATCGCGTGAGCCTTCGGAACCTAAGAAAGTTAACTGAGATCTGCGATATCATGAGACTCGCATTATTTGTAGATCACGCAAGAACGAATCGGTCACATCCTGGGCTGCAAATGATTGAATGAACACTATCGTTCTGCCCGTATCATTCAATCCATCGGGAGAATATGCCGCTATGTAAGATGACTTCCCTGGCGAACGGATTTTTGCGCCCATTCCTGGAATACTGCCAATATTCACCCTGCCCCATGTAGCCTTGTACGATTGCGATGCTACTCTATCCGTGATTAGAGCCATAAGACTGGTTTCTGACACGTCTGTGCTATTATTGTAATCATCGATTACAACATCGATTAATTCACGTTTAGAGGGGCCCGTCATTATCTTGAATCCATATTCATTGAATTCATCATGCGTCAAAGGCTCCCTTGTATTGATAGTCAGATTCTCTTTATTGCTCATATTAAAGCTTGCAGAAAATGGCCCTACTGTTACCTTATCTGAAAATCCGAAATCTGTGCAAGAAGCAGACATTACAGTCAACAATAGGAACAAGACTGGTTCAATCTTCATAGTCCTATAACCTCAATAGCTATCTCTATTCTATATATTATAATTCACCCTCCGCAGGAACCGATGGAAATAGGCTTAAGTTTATTACACAAGGCTTTTTTCTTGGGCTCCTCAAAAATAATACATAAACCATGGCAAACGAAGAGACTATTAACTTCACCGAGTTGGCTAACAACAAAGTCAGAAAGCTGACATGGGTAGACATCGCTCTGACAAAGCTGAGCGTTGCAGCTTTTGTAGGCCCGTTGAGCATATCAAGTATGCAAGTTTGGCTTCCGACCACTTCTTCTAATCTTCTCTATAATATTATACGTTTACTCTACTTTCTAACTTTTTCTGATTGATATATTAAAGTTTTTATGATATAGATTTAAATAAGCTTGTTGGGAGTAGCATGTACAAGCTTGTCAAGATACCAACAAGTCTAGGTCCATATTTGAACAGGTTTGCGGACATTTTCACCAAACCCGGCCATGGTTCATTTTGCCATTTAATGGCGACTTTGGCCGTATGCTCTAAATCGAAGACGATCGCCAATCTTCATGATACCATGGCCAATGATTGCAACTATAAGAAGTCGAGGTCGACCTATAACTGGTTTATCACAAATCACAAAAGGGACGTGGGATGAA
>JALHSR010000121.1 GCA_022865315.1 Methanotrichaceae archaeon
AACGCAGCCTTGAATATACTAACCCGCGGACTGCGGGAGATAGCCTGTGGAAAATTGGCCTCCGGCTTGGGCATACGTCCAAGTAAGCGTCAACTCCATGAAGCAGGAAGCTCTGGTCTTTAGGCCAGAGAGGAAGTCACGGATCTGCCAGAAACTCGGTTATGAAGTTGACATCATAGTTGTTATCGATTGTACCCAACTTGAAATCTTTGCCAAAGTAATAACGAGGAGACGTATATTGAGGCATGGTCATCCCGATCTGATAATTCATGACGTGGAACCCTATTAGCTCGTAATTGATTGCGGTACCGCTAGAAATCCCTTTACTTAAGGAAATGGGCGCAATATCGGGATGAATCCCATGAGTATGTGATCCAATATCGACAGCTTCTGAATTTGCGAGACAAATCAAAACTATTACCAATGCTACAATACATATAGGCTTTAGCCGCAAAACTTAACCCTCCTATTTAAATTTCTATATCAATCATTTGTTATAAATCATTTTCGATTTTTGATTTAAACATGGTAGGAATACTAGACTATTGTATAGATGGGTAGCGGACTTCCTATGGGATAAAAGACCCTTGGCTAATTAATCTGGAAAAGCGGTAGATGTCCTGGCGACGGACAGATATAACGTAGCTCGCGGGAAAATTTTAGAAGTGGCTATTAATAATTAACGGAATTAATAGCTTGAGAACTATAGATATATTAATTGTGTCCTCCCGTTGCGGCAACTTCTTGGAACATATTGACAGTCTGCTGCTACACTATTTCACCTATGTTTGCGGATATGGAGAGGAGGGATGCAGCCATAGATTCGGCGAGAACTTTTCTCTTATCGAATCTATCTATCAAATAAGATTGGAGATGCATCCTTTAGAGCAATAGTCTTGTTCTAGAGGATGCAGATCGCGCGCTTTTTTTCAGCACCTTGTGATCCCCAAAGGATCCGATACAGGCTTCTAGCAGTTCAAGCGGTTTAAATGCATTCTGTCTTTTTATCGCCATATCTATCTCGGCTTGAAACCATTTACTTTTATGCTGGATATCGAATCTTCTATCTCTTTAAGCTGATCGGCGGAAATCTTAAGGCCCTCAAGAATCAATTGGCTCGTCGGGTCATTAATCATATAGTCTAGAGGAAAAACGGTTTCATCGACTACATTGACATCTTGAAATCCAGCTAATCTGATGGCATCCAGGTATATATCCTTCTCTAAGGCTCCAGATACGCAGCCAACGTAGGCATCGATCGATTCTCGCAAGAATTCTGGTAGTTCCTTAAGTAAAACTATATCCGAAACCATCAGCCGGCCCCCTGGCTTGAGCACTCTGAAGGCCTCCCTGAAGGCCAGTTCCTTATCCGGAACTAGATTAATAACACAATTAGATACGATTACGTCGATGGTGTTATCCTCTACAGGCAATTTCTCGATCTCACCATGCCTGAACTCCACGTTTTTATACCCACCTTCAACAGCATTGGCCTTGGCCCTCTTAACCATCTGCTCGGTCATATCGACACCTATTATTTTGCCGTTTGGACCGACTTTGCGAGAGGCTAAGAAGCAATCGAAACCTCCACCAGATCCAAGATCCAGAACAGTCTCACCCTCTTTGATCGATGCAAGGGCTATAGGATTACCGCAGCCCAATCCTAGGTTTGATCCCGTTGGCACCGCTTGCAGTTCTTCTTCCGTATAGCCGATTTTTTTGCTGATCTCCTTCGGTTCGGATGTTCCACAGCACGTCGATGAGCAGCAGGAACAAGCCTGCTCGGCAACTAAAGCATAGCTATCTCTTACAGCTTTCTTTATCTCTTGTTCTTCCATATCTTCACCTTTAGCAGAAATAAATAAATTTTTATATACATCTATTTCTTAAGAACTTCGTTCATGACTGGCCCAAGCATGGACTTCACCAGTCCTTCAAGCTCCTCAACCTTAATTAGAGAGAGGCAACAGATCTTACCACTCCTCTTCATGCTCACTATGGCCAGTTTATCTCCAGAACGTATCCCGGTTCTTTCCCTGAGCTCCTTGGGAAGCACCATTTGCCCTCGCTCGTCCACGCTTACAATTGATTCTACTTTGCAGCAACTCATCTCGTCGGGTGTGCAGCAGGATTCCTCATTAACTTCGGAAATCATGAATTACTCCTCGGACTACTACTTAATGATCTGACTATTAAAGTTTTTCTGATAAATCAGAATTTACTGATCAATCATTTTTCTCAGCCTTTAATCTGATTGCAGCATTGAGCTATTTCATTATCCTCTCATATCGATGTTATGCTTAGGCTGAAACAAAGAGTGACATTAGAGATGATATGATATCTAAATATCGTCATATGGCGATAGGTTTATATTTAATTATATTGCAGACTTGGCCTATATCATGACTCGTAAATACGTTTTAGATCTTCGTGTGAAAATCCTTAATGCTCTATCGGATCCAACTCGCCTGGAGATTATTGAATACCTTTTTGATGGCGAAAGGTGCGTCTGCGAGATCCTGCCAGCTTTCAAGAGGTCTCAATCTACTATCTCTAAGCACCTTAATATCCTCTATGAGGCAGGCATACTGGATCGTTGTATTGATGGGAAGCGGACGCTCTATAGGATAAAAGATTCTCGGGTATTCGATCTGCTAAAAGCGGTAGACGTTCTGGCGCTTGAACAGATAACGCAGCTCACAGAGGCTGGGAAACTTTTAGAAGTGGCTATTAATAAATAATGGAATTAATATCTTGACAACAATAGATATATTGATTGCCGCCTTTAATGAAGGATTACAGACATTATTGGAATATCTGTCAGCTCATGTCTTGACATGTTTGATTCCGGCGTTCTTCATAGCAGGAGCTATCTCCGCGCTATTGCATAAGGAGACGGTGCTGAAATACTTCGGAGCAGATGCTCCCAAGTGGCTATGTTATCCAGTTGCGGCAACTTCTGGGACCATACTAGCAGTCTGTAGCTGCACCATTTTACCCATGTTTGCAGGAATAGAGAGGCGGGGCGCAGGTATAGGTCCAGCGACAACTTTTCTTTTCGCGGGTCCAGCTATCAACCTTCTAGCGATAATATTGACGGCCAGAGTTTTAGGTTTAGATCTGGGAATAGCAAGAGCTGTGGCAGCTGTTTCCATGGCGATAGTTATCGGTCTGGTAATGGCAGCCATATTTGAGAGAGACTCCAAAAAATGTGAAATTGCTGCCAGCGATGCAGTTGGTCATCCCGATGAGGAGAGCCGACCTAAGCATATAACCGTGATATTCCTAGCCCTTTTAGTCGGGATATTGTTGACGGCCTCTTCTAGATTGGAGTTTATGCTGAAATGGACCGTGGTTGCAGCATTAGTAGTGGTGGCAGCTATTATCTTAAGAAAATACTTTTCAGCTGAGGAGAGGAGTGCATTTTTTGGCGAAACCTGGTTGTTATTCAAAAAAATCTTTCCTTTATTGATTGTTGGAACGTTCGTTACTGGAATAATTAGCTATTTTATGCCAATGGAGCTGATCCAGTCCCTGTTCGGCTCGAACAGCTTTCTTGCATGCTTCACGGCCTCTGTCATAGGGGCTTTGCTTTACATGCCAACGCTTCTGGAGATACCCATAGTTGGAACGCTATTCGGCTATAGCTCTGGCATCACAGCACCAGGTCCGGCCTTGGCTCTTTTGCTTGCAGGGCCAACGCTTAGCTTGCCGAGCATGATAGTGATCTGGCGAATCATCGGGGCTAAGAAAGCTAGTGTTTATTTCAGCCTGGTCGTGATCATTTCGACTTTCGTAGGTATGCTCTATGGAGCAATTGTGGGATAATTGGATAATGATAAGAAAATGAGGTGAGTGTGGTTGTGAAGATAGAAATTTTGGGAACTGGATGTGCAAAATGTAAAAGCTTGGCCAAGAATGTGGAAAAAGCCGTCCAAGAGACAGGAATCAATGTGGAGATCGTGAAAGTGGACAACATCAAAGATATAATGAACCGAGGCGTCATGATGACTCCTGCCCTATACCTGGATGGCGAGGCAAAAGCAGTGGGCAGAGTTCCTTCGGTTGAGGAGATTAAAAGATTGCTCAAGGCTTGATGTCAATGGAAGATGAGAAACGCTTTTGCAGGACCGCCCAGAATGTTTGGACTGAAGAAGTAAGTTGTACAAAGAGGTCCAGTGCTCAAGAGGCAGAATGCCTAAAAAGACGACGGTTTCTATAGATGTCGAGAATAAATCATGAGAAGACGCGAGTAAAAGGGGAGTGAATCATGAGATTACGTGAAAAAAATAGTTTTATAACAATATTAGTAACTGTCGTACTTTTGGCGACCAGTGTTATCGGATTTTCCAGCGCTTCCGAAAATAAGTACTCTGTGGGATCAGGGAATGATGATTGGTGGACTACATATCCAGCACAGTCTCCCGGTTCAGGAAGTGAAGTCAACCATCCTCAATGGGTTTTGGCTGCACTTGGGAGCAAGCCTGTGGTTATCTACGTGCATAAAGGCTGCAGCTACTGTAAACCCCAGACTGATGCCCTGGCGGAGGTCGTAAAAGAAGACGGAAATGAATTTATATACTTCGATATATCGGCCGACGGCAACGATAATAGAGCGGAGGAAGCCCTTCAGGCATATGATCCCACTGGCGGAGTCGCATATGTGCCGATGACAATCATAGTTACCCTTATTCCTAACTCCGAAGGTAAGGTCGAGCCTGTATGGCACAGTACTGAGGAGGTCACAGGTAAAGAGTGGATCAAGAATTATGTCAAGGACGCCATATCTTATTACAATGAGAATAGAGCCAACTGGATGAAGTGAGAAGAGATCCGCATAAAGGGATATCATGATGCCTTTAAGAGCTGGTAGATCCCTGATAACAGAGCCTATCTGCATTTTTATCTTTCGGGATTGCGAAGGGCGGAGCGAGAAGACCCCATCCGTCAGGGTGGGGGTGAGAGCGAAGCCCTTTGCCCTAGTAACTAAAAACTATAAATCTGTTAAAGGTATTATATAATTACCTAATAACATGTATCGCACTTTGAAGATAAAGCTGGATAGGTCTAATGAACTCATTCAGACAGCGAAGCTTTGGAATGCAGTCTGCCAGGATGTCATAGACTATGGCTTTGCGGCACATGATTACAACAAGACCAGGCTTAACAAAGCTACATACAAA
>JALHSR010000122.1 GCA_022865315.1 Methanotrichaceae archaeon
ACAAAAACACAATTAGGCGTCCTAAATAGGCAACTTGAGATTTGCCGATGGGTCTATAATGATGCGTTGGCTTATAGGAAGAATGCTTGGGAGAATGATCAACGGCAAGTCAACCACTTCGAGACACAAGACCGGCTTCCTATGCTTAAGGTGGCTAAACCAGAACTTAACGAAGTCTATTCTCAAGTCCTTCAAAATGTTACTCTCCGGGTGGAGTTGGCTTTCAAGGCCTTCTTCAGACGCGTAAAGGCGCGAGAGACACCTGGTTATCCCAGATTTAAGGGTGAAGGCTGGTATGACAGCTTCACTTATACGGAAAGTGGTTTCAAGCTTTCAGGACTCTTTTGCATCTCTCTAAGATAGGCGATATTAAAGTTAAACTCCATCGAGAGATAAAAGGCCAAATTTCAAGACTAACCATTCGAATGAAGGCAACCACCAAGTGGTATGTCTCATTCCTAACTTATGATGATGGAAACGAGCCCTTGCCGCTCTCTGAGAAGGTCGTCGGGGTCGATGTGGGAATCTTAAGTTTTGCCATGCTCTCGGATGGCTCTAAGATCGATAACCCAAGAGTCATAAAGGCAGATGAGAAGGCGTTGGCAAAAGCTCAACGGAACTTGTCAAAGCAAGCCAAAGGAACGCCTCTCAGAACGAAGGCCAAGAAAGTAGTCTGTCGTATCTATGAGCGAATAGCTAACAGAAGCTACGATTTTGTCCAAAAGGTTAGTCGGAATCTAGTTAATTCGTATGGTACAATTTGTTTCGAAGATCTAAATATTAATGGCATGGTTCAAAACCACTGCCTAGCAAAACGCATCATGGATTGTGCTTGGGGTAAGTTGGTACAATACATTTCGTACAAGGCGGAGAACGCCGGTCGAAGAGTGGTACCAAGTAGATCCCAATGGCACATCTCAAATGTGTTCTAGATGTGGATTGATAGTTAAGAAAGATCTCTCGGAAAGGATGCATAATGGTCCTTTCTGCAATCTATCAATAGACAGAGATCTTAACGCCGCTAAGAACATTCTGAGATTGGGATTACAATCTCTGGCGAAAGCCTAGAAGCCTGCCAATTTATTGGCGGGAGTAGTCACAGACTTTTCTCGGCATTTTCCTTACGGATTAGAAATACATGCCAAACACAGGCGTTATTGACCATCTTTTGGCGGCTAATAGTGAGCAATCCCAAGCAGACTCTGTCGGCCAATCGTTATTAACTGCCTTCTGAATGCATTCTTAGAGTCAATATCTAATAGGCTATCATTTAGTGTTTCATCTTTGAGTCTAAAGCCTGATGTTTACTCCTCGCTCCGACAGATAGTTTTTTACTTCAGCTATACTGTACTCACCAAAGTGGAATATACTGGCTGCTAATGCTGCAGAAACATCAGTTCTTTGGAAGACCTGGAGGATATGGGCTGGATTGGCGCAACCTCCTGAAGCTATAACCGGGATTTTGATTCTATGGACAACCTCTTTAGTTAATTGAATATCGAATCCATCATAAGTTCCATCCTTGTCCATACTAGTGAGAAGAATCTCACCTGCACCTAACTTTTCTGCTTTCTTAGCCCAAGCGATGGCGTCGACCCCCGTGAATTTTCTGCCACCAAAAATCGAGCACTCGAACCAGCAAGGCCCCTCTGGGGTCTGAACGATTTCTCGACAGTCCTCTAATTCGTATCTTCTCTTAGCGTCAATTGCCACTACCACAGCCTGTCTACCATATAGATCAGAGATTTCGGTAATCAGATCAGGGTGATTGAGTGCAGATGTATTGATGGTAATTTTGTCAGCGCCAGCGTTGAATACATCTCTTACATCCTCCTTACTCTTGATCCCTCCTCCCACTGCTAAGGGAACAAATACCTCTTGGGAGGTCTTTTTTATCACACTAACCATTGTATCCCTTCGGTCATGAGATGCGGTAATATCGAGGAAAACAATTTCATCGGCTCCATCCAGATAGTATTTAGCGGCAAGTTTCCATGGTATGCCCGCATACCTTATTTTCTTGAACTCCACGCCCTTGACCACCCTGCCTCCAGGAACTCCTAGGTCACAATCCAAGCATGGAATAATTCTGCGGGCTAACATCGCGTTGACCTCACAAAGTTATCTAATAATTTCAAACCTTTCTTGCCAGATTTCTCTGGATGGAATTGAGTTGCTGAAAGATTATCCTTGGATATAGCGGCTGCCACTTCTACCCCGTGCTCGGCAGTGGCAACAATAATAGATTTGTCTTCGGGCACGCAATGATAAGAGTGAACGAAATAGAACATATCTCCATCAGCTAATCCCTCTAAAATCTCTGCATGACGCTTGATGCAGAGACTATTCCATCCCATTTGTGGGATCATAACTCCTTCCGGTAGTTTCACGACTTCGCCTGCAATCCACCCGAGGCCCTTTGCTCCAGGGCTCTCTTGGCTTCTTTGGAAGAGGACCTGTTGGCCAATGCAAATTCCCAGGATTGGAGTTCCATTTCTGAATTCATCAAAAAGGGCGACCTCAAAGCGCGAGAGTTTCTCCATGCATTTACCAAACGCACCGACACCTGGAATTACTATGCCACTTGCTCCTATTATGCGATCAGGTTCATGCACGATCTCAGGCGATGCATTCACTCGCACCAGGGCATTATAGATGCTGAAAAGGTTGCCCATACCATAATCAATTACGGCTATCATCCTTGGATTGATCCTCGGTTGCTGCCTATCATTATCTTAAAATCCCACTCAAGATAGTGGTTTATCATTTTTTTGCTTTCTTGAATCCCTTTGCATAAGGATTTGATCGTATAAAGTTTACCGGAAAAATTCTTCCTAGATTGTTTTTGATAAAGTATATGAAAAAGCTATATATGTAGGATAATTGGAATGGCTTGGTGGGCTAGCCATTTATAAGATATGCTATAAGAATGTGATAGTCAGTTTTGTTGATCTAGTGGTTTCTGAAAATAACGTTTGCAGTCGGGAAATCAACTGGTTATCCAAAAAAACACTAAATAGATCTGTTATTAGAAAAAAGGTGTCAATAATGAATCTCAGAAGGCTGACCGAGGAGGCAGCGCGAGTTACAGAAATACCTTTTGTTATGGATGCATATCGTGAGGAAGCCGAAGAGATCCTTGATGCCTGGATAACCATAAGTAAAGAGCGTGGCGATAATTTAGCGCCATGCTCGCTACTTTCTCATGAAAGTCTCTTGATTATTTTCTTATCTAGGTCCATTAGCTGCGAACATGTCGTTTGGCCGAACAAGCATTAAAGATACATATATTGGATAAATATCATGTCATTCTTTTTTATATTTTAGGTAAAACAATAGCTTCATATTTAATTAAAAAAATTTGTATAAACTTTTTGGTTCATTTATTTAGTTATACGACTTTTTTGCAAAGGTTTAAATAAGCATGCATGTCGTTTCCGGCCTAGATTCTAATTAATAAATTAATCTCATAATTCTTAAGTATCCACGAGTGGCCCTAGCCTTCCACGGTTCTAAGATAAAGATTTGGTTAGAATCTAGGTGGTTTGTAATATGTCAAAACCGAATCCGTTTGAGGTAGCCCAACAACAGCTTGAAAGCTGCGCTAAGATTCTGAACCTTGAGCCAGGTGTCCATGATTTCCTTAGGCATCCTATGAGGGAGTTCCATGTTTCAATTCCCGTTCATATGGATGATGGATCAATCAGAATCTTCCAAGGTTATAGAGTACAATATAATGATGCGCTAGGTCCCTGTAAAGGTGGAATAAGATTCCACCCCGAGGAGACTATCGATACTATAAGAGCTTTGGCAGCTTGGATGACCTGGAAGACATCCCTCTTAGGTCTTCCTTTAGGTGGCGGGAAAGGTGGCGTTATCTGTAATCCTAAGGAGCTTTCCGGTGGGGAACTGGAGAGGCTGAGCCGCGGCTATATGAGCCAAATCTGGCAATGGGTAGGTCCTGGTAAGGATGTACCAGCGCCCGATGTCTATACTACGCCTCAGATTATGGCCTGGATGATGGATGAGTATTCTAAATTATCTGGTGAAAACGCATTTGGATGTATTACTGGCAAGCCTATTTGTGTAGGAGGATCTTGTGGAAGGGATGATGCCACAGCTCGTGGCGGCATGTATACATTGCGAGAAGCGTCCAAAGTACTAGGAATGAACCTGAAGAATGCTACCGTGGCAATTCAGGGATTCGGGAACGCTGGGAGCCATGCTGCACGGCTCGGACGTGATCTTTTCGCCTGCAAGATTGTGGCGGTAAGCGATTCCCAGGGCGGCATTTACAGCGATCAAGGCTTGGATGTCAATTCGCTTTTTAGTGTGAAGGCCAAAACGGGAACCGTAATCAACTATCCTAATGGCCGAAAGATAAGCAATGAGGAGCTTCTGGAGCTGAATGTCGATATATTGATCGTATCGGCACTAGAGAATGTTATCACTGAAGAGAATGCTGATAGGATCAAGGCCAAAATAATCCTAGAGCTTGCAAATGGACCGACAACACCAAAAGCGGATGAAATCCTCTTCAAGAACGGGGTTCACGTAATACCCGACTTTCTCTGCAATGCTGGTGGAGTTACCGTGTCTTACTTTGAGATGGTCCAGAATATAACAAGGTTCTGTTGGTCGATTGAAGAGGTCTATCAGAGGCTTGATGAGAGGATGACCCAGGCCTACCGCTCAGTACTCGAGGCTTCAAAGAATTATGGAATTGATATGCGCCAGGCAGCATATACGGTAGCTGTAGCTAGGGTAGTGGAGGCCATGAAATTGCGTGGCTGGGTTTGAGCCAATCAATTTCCAATTTGGTCTCTCCTTTAACTTTCTTTTAGGCTAATTCTGTATTAATAATTAAATATTATAATCATAATCGTAGATTTAAATGAAGATCGTAAGCGGCTAAAAAAAAATGAAAAATATTCTATGAATTATCGTGCCAAGCTCCACCTTTGCGAAGCCAAGAATCTATATCCTTAGCTGCTACCTTGCCAGCTCCCATGGCGCTGATCACAGTTGCTCCCCCGCTGGTGATATCTCCTCCAGCCCATACGCCTTCCATTGTTGTCCTGCCACAATCGTCGACCACCAATGTGCCCCATTTTGTGGTTTTTAGCTCAGAAGTGGCTGATGGGATAAGGGGATTGGGAACAGTTCCCACTGCTATTATCACTATATCAACGGGCATGATATGCTCAGATCCTTTTCTAACGCAAGGACTTCGCCTACCGCTAGCATCTGGTTCGCCTAGCTCCATCTTCACGACTTCCATAGCTTTAACCTGGCCATAATCGTTGCCTACAAATTTTGTAGGATTAGTGAGAAAATCGAATATAATTCCTTCCTCTTTGGCATTTTCAATTTCTTCTCGCCGGGCAGGCATCTCAGTCTCTGATCTGCGATATATAATGTGCACCTCTTTCGCTCCCATTCTCAGTGCGCAACGTGCAGCATCCATGGCTACGTTACCACCTCCTATTACAGCCACTCGCTCGCCTTTGGATAACGGTGTGTCATATTCTGGAAACTTGTAAGCTTTCATTAGGTTTGCTCTAGTCAGATACTCATTTGCGGAATATATGCCGCTAAGATTCTCACCGGGCAAATTGAGGAAGCGTGGGGCTCCAGCCCCAATACCCAAAAAGACTGCATCGAAACCGTTGTCCAGCAGTTCCTTTATTTGTACTTGCTTTCCTATTACAGCATCTATTTCTAACTCAACACCCAGAGACGTGACATACTCGACTTCCGATTCGACAATGTTCTTGGGGAGTCTAAACTCAGGGATGCCATAAGTTAAAACACCACCTGCTGCGTGTAATGCCTCAAATATGACTACTTGATGCCCCATTTTTGCCAACTCAGCAGCTGTTGTTAGCCCTGCGGGTCCTGAACCCACTATAGCAACTTTCATCCCAGTTTTTGGAGCTATTTCAGGCCTTGGCTCATTATCATGGCCTAGCTCCCAATCGGCTACATAGCGTTCGAGACGACCTATTGCTATCGGTGCTCCTTTTTTACTTAGGACACAGAATCTCTCGCATTGTACTTCTTGGGGGCAGACTCGACCGCATATTCCAGGCAGACTATTCTTCTTTTTAAGGGACTGTACGGCATCGGGCATATTTTCATCGTTTATACTTTTTATAAATTCAGGAATATCTACTCCGACAGGGCATCCCTCTATGCATTTAGGTTTTTTACATTGGATGCATCTTGCAGCTTCAGCTTTCGCTTGATCTTTGTTATAACCTAGGGCAACCTCTTGGAAGTTGAATTTCCTCACCTTGGGAGATTGTTTGGGCATATCCATCCGGTTTAGGTTTATCTTGCTAGACATGGCATCTCGTCTCACGTGTTAATTGATTTTTATTCTTGCCTGCCAAACAAAAAGTTAGAATCCTTTCGTTCTTAAAATCCGATCTCTCAACCACTCCAAACGATGATTTCTGCGATATAAATAGCTTGTTGCCCGATCATTTGCAATAGAATCGGTTCTGATAGTTTATTCAAATTATATATATAATCTAAACTTTATTAAATATTTGCGAAAAGTCGGCCCAATGTTGAATCATTTATTCTGGATTCAATTTTCTGAGTAATCTTCTAATACAATTAATCTATTTCATTGATGGCGCTGTTGCGAATATGGATGAGATTGCAATCATAATCGATGATCGAAAAATCAAAGTTCCCAAAGATACCACGATTCTCGAAGCTGCCAGAAAGTCCGGTATATACATACCTGCGCTATGCGATCACCCGGATCTGGAACCAATAGGTGCCTGTAAGCTTTGCATCGTTTCTGTTGATGGCTGGGAGATCTTTCCTACGGCATGCAACACTCCTGTGCAAAATAATATGATTGTTCGTACCAAAACCGAGGAGATTCAGGAGATGAGACGCCATGCCCTTGAGATGCTCCTGGCTATAACAAATCATCCAGTCAGCTGCCTTTTTTGCGAGCGCAAAACTGAATGCGAAGACTTCAGGGAATGTATGCATAAGATGCCCGTTACTGTTGGCTGTAAATACTGCCATAAGAATGATGAGTGCGAATTACAGACTGCAGTGGAATTTGTGGAATTAAGAAAGTTAAGATATCCTACGACCTTCCGCAATATGCCTGTTCTAAAGGAGCCTTTTTTTGACCGTGATTACAACCTCTGTATTCTTTGCACTCGCTGCGTTAGGACATGTATGGAAGTCAGAGGTGAAGGAATACTTTCCATTTATTCTGATCTTCATCGGAATCATTGGATTGGTCCAGAATGCCTCATGGATGCTGATTGCAAGTTCTGTGGAGCTTGTGTGGACGTTTGTCCAACAGGAGCTTTGATCGCCAGATTCGAGAAGTGGCTAAAGCCTATCAGCTCGACATTGACACTTTGTCCCTATTGCGGCGTTGGCTGTCAATTGGAGATCGGGGTATTGGATAATAGCATTGTACGTGTTCGAGGGGCGCGGGGCGCCAGCCCCAACAATGGTCAACTATGTGTTAAAGGTCGATTTGGCCTAGAGTTTGTGGAAAGCCCGGAAAGACTGAAGACACCGTTGATCCGAAAGAATGGTCAGTTTGAACCTGCTTCTTGGGAAGAAGCTTTGAACACGGTTGTTGAACAGTTATCAAACTGCAAAGGCAATAGCTTTGGATTTTTGTCATCGGCCAAGTGTACTAATGAGGAGAATTATTTGGCCCAGAAGTTTGCTCGCTTAGTGATGGAGACTAATAATATTGATCATTGTGCACGTCTTTGTCACGCCTCAACCGTGTCAGGATTGGCCATGGCTTTTGGAAGCGGAGCCATGACAAACTCCATCGAGGAGTTGAAGGATGCTGGATGCATCTTTATAATAGGTTCCAATACAACTGAACAGCACCCGGTTATTTCCCTTAAGATTAAAGAGGCAAAGAAGCGCGGAGCAAAAATAATCATCGCTAATCCGAGATGGATTGGCCTATGCAAAATTGCTGACATATGGTTAAGGCATGTTCCTGGAACGGATGTTGCCCTAATCCAAGGGATGTGCCATTTAATTCTCGAAGAGAATCTCATGGATCATGTGTTCATAACGGAAAGGACTGAGGGCTTTGACGAGTTTATGGCTTCTCTGCAGAACTTCTCACTTTCTGAATCCTCTCGCTTAACCGGTGTGGAGAAAGAATTGATTGAGCAGGCGGCTCGGATTTATGCCCGGGGAAATCCGTCCTCGATAGTTTATTCCATGGGTATCACTCAGCATAGCCATGGTGTTGACAATGTCTTGGCTCTAGCTAATCTAGCAATGATGACAGGCAATATTGGCAAACGGTCTTCTGGCATTAATCCGTTGAGGGGGCAAAATAATGTTCAAGGCTCATGCGATATGGGTGCTCTTCCTAACGTCCTGACGGGATATCAGGCAGTCGCAGATTCATCTTTGCGAGCTAAATTCGAGAAAGCTTGGGGAAAGGGGTTGCCCGAACAGCCTGGAATCACTGTGGTCGAAATGATGGCTTCGGCAGAACAGGGCAAAATCAGGGCAATGTACATAATGGGTGAAAATCCCGTACTGAGCAATCCGGATAGCTCACACGTTATAACTGCGCTCAAAACTTTAGATTTTCTTGTGGTTCAGGACATATTTCTTACTGAAACCGCCAAGATGGCAGATGTTGTGCTGCCAGCAACTACCTCTCTTGAGAAGGATGGCACTTTCACAAATACAGAACGAAAGGTGCAGAGGGTAGTTAAGACTCTCGATCCCATAGGTCTTTCATGGCCTGACTGGAAAATCATTTCAGAATTAGGGAAAAGAATGGGAGAGGAGACGCAATTTTCTTACTCCTGCCCAGAAGAGATAATGAATGAAGCCGCAATGCTCACGTCTAGTTATGGCGGGATTAGCTATTCTCGGCTAATTAATGGAGGGTTGCAATGGCCCTGCCCATCCCTAGACCATCCCGGAACGAATTACCTGCATAAAGAAAAATTTTCAAGGGGCAAAGGCAGGTTCCATGCCCTCAGTTATAGGCCATCGGCGGAGCTGCCCGATAAAGATTTTCCATTAATTCTAACAACTGGTCGAATCCTCTGCCAATACCATACTGGCACCATGACCCGCAAGGTCTCAGATCTCAATCTATTAAGAGGTGAAGAGCGGGTGGAGGTGAATCCATTTGATGCTAAATCATTAGGAATTGAAGATGGAGAATTGGTGGATATTTCATCACGTCGTGGCAGAGTTAGAGCCAAAGCAAAAGTGACAGAAAAATCGCCTAGAGGTGTAGTATTCATGACATTCCATTTCTTTGAGTCGCCTACAAATGTTTTAACTAATGCGGCGCTCGATCCTATAGCTAAGATACCAGAACTTAAAGTCTGTGCAATTAGATTAGATAAAGTGAGAGACTGAGCATGTATGAGATCGTGAAACGAGAGGTGGTCGCGCCCAATATGATTTTTATGAGATTCAAGGCTCCCAAAATCGCTCGGAGTGCTAAAGCAGGTCAGTTTATTATCATTAGAGTGGATGAGAAGGGGGAACGGATACCCATGGGGTTGGCTGGCTGGAATAAAGAAGACGGAACTATAGACATAGTTTTTTACGTCTTGGGTACAAGCACATCCAAATTAGCAGTCTTGCAGCCAGGCGAATCGGTAATCAATATAGCTGGTCCACTTGGCACTCCTACTGATATTCAGAAGTTTGGTAAAGTAATTTGTGTTTGCGGTTGCTTTGGGATTGGGCCAACTCTGCCGCTCATTAAAGCTTTGAAAGAGAAAGGAAACGAGGTCATAACAGTTGTGGAGGGAAGGGGGCCTGATTTCATATTTTGGATTGATAAATTAGAGGAACTTAGCGACAAGGTTCATGTATTGACAGGATGTGACAAAAAGGGTTGGGCAAATGATTTCATAGAGGATTTTCTTGCTTCTGGCAAGAAAGCAGATAGGATATTTATTCATGGCTGTCCCTTTATGATGAAGGTTTGTTCTGAGGCCTCTGAAGCAGCAAATGTCAAAACGATTGTAAGTCTAACGCCTATTATGGTAGATGGAACGGGCATGTGTGGTGCTTGCCGCGTAGAAGTAGAGGGAAAAACAAGATTTGCCTGTGTAGATGGTCCAGATTTTGATGGGCATCAAGTCAATTGGGATGGTTTGGTTTTGCGGATGAGGCAGTTCATACCTGCGGAAAATAAATCTCTAAACATCTGGGAAAGAGACAATTGGCATAAATTTATTATAAATCCTTTAAATATTCCCAAATCTTATAAGATCAAACAAACAGCGGATAACGATCACGCAGGAGCTTGTATATCGGCCTGAGATGGGGAATATTCCCGATTTTACCTAAAGGAGGTAGTTGGCCTCCAACACATTCAATAACAATATTCTTGACAAGCAAAAAATAGCCCAATCTCTACAATTAAGATCAAGCAATGCATAACAGATAGTAATTAACATTGGCCAATCTTTTATATTTCATCGATATGCGATCCAAAACTTGTTATATCACATCGCATAAACAGCAAACCACGGTCTTTTATGGATAAGGTTCTTACCACATGTGTTTATTGCGGTTGTGGTTGCGGGCTTTTTCTTCATGTTGAAGATGGCAGAATTGTGGGTGTATCCCCTTCGCCTATGCATCCCATGTCTAAAGGAAGGTTATGCATAAAAGGTTGGCTCGCAGGCGATTTTGTGAGCCATCCTGATAGATTAAAGTTCCCAATGGTGCGTCGAGAGGATAGGTTTGCAAGGGTATCGTGGGATGAGGCTATTTCAATTATAAAAAGAAAGTTCAGAGAGATTAGTGATAAGAGCGGTCCGGATTCTTTGGGTGTGCTAACATCGGCTAAAGGCACTAATGAAGAGAATTATCTTTTGGCAAAGTTGGCTAGGGCAGGTCTTAAGACCAATAATGTTGATCATGTAGCTCGTCTTTGTCATGCACCTACTGTAGTTGGTCTCGGCTATGCCTTTGGGAGCGGTGCCATGACCAATCCAATAAGCAGCTTGGCTCATGCGGATGTTATCCTTATTGTGGGATCAAATACAGCGGAACAGCATCCTCTAGTTGCATCATACATCCTTGAAGCCAAGGCCAATGGGGCAAAGCTAATAGTTGCAGATCCAAGAAAAGTCCAATTGGCAGATCTTGCCGATCTGCATTTGAAACCAAAGCCGGGATCAGACGTCGCCTGGATCAATGCCTTTCTAAATGTTATAATTCAAGATGGATTGATAAATGAACGTTTCATAATTGAAAGGACAGAGGGATTCGAAGCTGTAAAACAATCCGTTTCAGTTTATACCCCGGAGCTAGCTGAAAGTATTTCTGGAGTGAATGCCCAAGATTTGAGGAAAGCTGCCATTATATTTGGTTCTGCCGAACGTTGTGCGATTGTTTATGCCATGGGCATCACTCAGCACATCGCTGGTACGGATAATGTGCAGGCATTAGCTAACCTATCTCTGGCAACTGGGAATATAGGTCTGGATGGCACTGGTTTATACCCCCTTCGAGGTCACCAGAATGTCCAAGGTTCATGTGACATGGGTGCCCTCCCTGAATTTTACCCAGGATACCAAAAGGTCTCTGATGCAAGAGAGAAGTTTCAACAAGCATGGGGGACTGACCTTCCCGATAGACCGGGATTGACAGCGCTAGAGATGATGGCCGCAGCTGAGAATGGTAATCTCAAGGGCCTCTTGGTTGTGGGAGAGAATCCAGTTATAAGCTTCCCAGATACATACCGCATTAAAAACGCACTAAACTTGCTTGATTTTCTCATGGTCATGGACATTTTTCCCACAGAGACAACGGAACTTGCCGATGTTGTCCTACCATGTGCATCTTTTGCGGAGAAGAATGGGACTTTTACATCTACTGAAAGACGTGTACAAAGAGTTCGTAGCGCTGTGGCGCCTCCAGGCGAGGCCAAAGAAGAATGGAGAGTTATAAACGAGCTTATCTGTCAGCTGGGCATAGCGTCTTGTTACTCAGGTCCCGAAGAGATAATGGCGGAAATTGCTTCGGTTACCCCTATTTATGGCGGTATTGATTATGGACGCCTAGATGTCAACGGAATCCATTGGCCTTGTCCCGATAGAAATCACGATGGAACACCCATCCTTCACAATGAGAGGTTCCCAATCAACAGAGCTCGATTTCGGCCTGTTGAGTATATAGATCCTTATGAATTAATAAATGACGATTATCCCTTGATTCTGACAACAGGTCGGAGTCTTTATCATTTCCATACAGGAACAATGACGAGACGAACTTCTCTATTAGATCGAGAAGTTCCTGTTCCTTTCGTAGAGATCAATTCTGATGATGCTTTGGCTATGGGAATACGCAATGGCCAAAGGATCATAGTAGAAACGCGACGAGGCCAACTTTTTCTTGATGCTAGAATAACTGCAGATATTTCTGAAGGCACTATTTTTGTTCCTTTTCATTTTACTGAAGCTCCAGCTAATGTCCTCACCAATTGGGCTCTAGATTCACAATCAAAAATATCTGAACTCAAAGTTTCAGCTGCTAGGATTAGGAGGCCGGAAGATGATCGTTTTTCTGGCTAAAGACAAACTTCCAGCATTGCTTTCAGAACTGAATGAAATGCTGGAAGTAGTGGCCCCTGTGAGGATTGGAAATGATACTGCGTTCGCTACTTGGGTTGGTCAGCCTATCGATTTTGAAAAGAATCCCCAAATTTCGCCCACAGAGTTCCTCTTGCCACAAAGAGAAGTGCTATTTAAATATATCCAGCATAGCGGAAGATATGTTTTCGAGGAGGTTGAGCCTAAGTCTAAGCTTATTCTGGGTATGCGACCCTGTGATTTGAATGCAGTGAAGGTACTCGATAAGATTTTTGGCACTGAACCTTTTGACAAATTATATTTTAGAAGACGAAGATCTGCCATCTTGGCTGTCTTGAATTGTTCTAAACCTGAAGAAACTTGTTTCTGCTCCCACCTTGGTGCAGGTCCTGAATGCATAGATGGTTTTGACCTCCTTTTTACCGAGTTAGACTCAGGTTATTTGATAGAGAGTGGATCATCGGTAGGGATGTTGATCTTGAAGGAACATTCTGATTTATTCCAGGAAGTCAAATCTGTGTATCTGGCAGAGAAGAATGAGCGCATAAGCAAAGCGAAGGAGACATTGAATTCAAGGCCGAATCTATCAAAGGATAAGATAATGGGAGCCCTAGAAACAGCCGATTGGGAATCTATGGGAAATAACTGCTTGAGTTGCGGGGGCTGCACGTTCGTCTGCCCTATATGTCATTGTTTTAATATCCTGGACCTTGGTGTACCGGACGGCGAGCGACTCCGTTGCCGTGACTCGTGTATTTTATCAGGCTTTTCAAGAATGGCCGGTGGTGTCAATCCTCGCAAAAGCGCTGGTGAACGAATTAGAAACTGGTATTTTGATAAGTTTCAATTCATTCCTGAGAATACAGGATTGTTAGGTTGCGTGGGGTGTGGCCGATGTATCAGCGTCTGCTTAGCTAGTATGGATAGGTGGAGCTTGAAGGTGCCAAGATGAGTGATTATATTCCGATGCAAGCGGAAATCATCGATATAGACATCGAATCATCGAACACTTATCTAATTTCACTCAAAATCTTGGAGGACATTGATTTCTGCTATAGACCAGGCCAATTTGTAATGGTCTCCGTTTTCGGCTTGGGCGAGTGTCCCATTTCAATAACATCTTCACCTACTAGGAAGACTTTACAGCTCTGCGTTCGAAGAGCCGGCCGGATCACAAACGGTATCATGGACTGTTTGGTTGGAGACATAATTGGCATCAGAGGTCCATGTGGCAATGGCTTTCCATTGGAAATAATGAAGAAGAACATTATTATCGCGGGTGGCGGTTCGGGCTTTGCTACGCTACGTTCATTGGTCAATTACATAGTCGATCAGCGCTCAAAATTCGGCAATGTGGCTGTCGCATATGGAGCGCGCACGCGTCGCGATTTATACTTCATGCAGGAGTACAAAGGTTGGCAGCAAGCTGGCGTCGATGTAGGAATAACGGTGGATATAGGTGACGAGTCCTGGAAAGGAGATATAGGCTTAGTGACATCTCTGATAGACAAGTTCAAGCTGCCTCAGGGATCCGCGGCAATTTGCGGACCACCTATAATGATTAACGCGGTAGCAACTAAACTTATGGATAGAGGGTTTGACCACTCTGATATTTTTGTTTCTCTGGAAAGGCATATGAAATGCGGTGTGGGCAAATGTGAGCACTGCATGATAGGCCCTTATCACGCCTGTAAAGACGGGCCCGTTTTCAGCTATGACAAGGTTAAGAAACTGCTTTAATCGTCATGATATTAAAAATTTATTTATTTTTTTTATTATTTCTTAAATGATGAAATGTGTTTCGACCGCAAATATCGCTGTAACCTAATATCTAATTTAATAAAACAAGCAATCTCTTAGCTAATTTTCACATAGATTGGAATTCCTCAGGGATGTTTTCATACATTTATCATTTAGCCGAGCTCTCATAATATTCAATCAGAGCTCTGATAATATCCTTATCCCTCAAAATACCGATTAACTTTTGACCGGGAGTTATTACTGGAAGCTGATCGATTCGATTCTTTTTCATAGTAATGGCGCAATCTTTTACTTTTGATTTTTTGAAAGCGGTGATGGCCGGTACCATGGCCTCTGATACTTTTATATTGCTTAACTTGATGCGGGATACTGTATAATACCTGTTCATGGTTTGTGTAACACTTTCCCACATCCAATTATCATCCTGAGATGCTGAAGACATATCTGTCTTTTCTACGGTATCCTCGATCACGCTAGCTTTTATCAAGTCTCGATCAGAGATTATTCCAACAAGCTTCAATCCAGAATCTATTACTGGGCAGGCCTCTGTTTCTGCATACTCCATGATAGCACCAGCCACTGGTAAAGGCATCTCACTCCAAAGGACTAGGATCTTTTTCTCGTAGAAGCGCTCGACGCTCTCATCAATCTCGAGGTCTGCAGTCATACTAACTATATCGGCAACTGTTATTATGCCCACGAGAGTCCCGTCCTCTACGACAGGCATACGGTTAATATTGTGTCTAAGCAGAAGCTCTGAGACTTCTAAAATGGTATTTTGTGGAGTCACAACTACTGGATTGCGAGTCATGATAAGGGCAACCTGATCTTCTTCGATATTCTTCAGGAGGTCTGTCCTAGTTATCATTCCCATTACTTTGCCCATCTTTACGACAGGAATCCCAGAAACCCTCTTTTCTAGCAGCGTCTTGAGGACTTCATCTCTATTTCCAGGGATGCTTACGTAGGCAACATCCTTAACCATGATATCTTTCACGAAGGTGGGGCTCAAGCCGACTCCCTCGGAATAGTAAGTATAGGAATCTTGGAGTTTCTCACTATCTTTTCGGCTACACTTCCAAGCAGGAATTTATCCAATCCCGTTCTGCCCACATTGCCCATCACAATTATGTTTATGTTGGCTTTGGATGCATAGCTTAGAATCTCATCGCCGGGTATGCCTTCAATAACAACCTTCTCGCATGGCACTGCCGCCTCGGCTGCTAATTTCTCGACGAATTCCACGGCTTCGTTACCTTCCTTGATTAAGAGCTCCCTTATGCTGAAAAGCAGCATATCATCGGGCAAATGAGCCATCCTGCTAATATCTGCTATATACATAGCTATTAACTTGCCTCCAGAAAGCTTAGCAAGCTCGATGCCAAATTTGGCAGCTCTTTCACTGTGTTCCGAACCATCTGTAGCTATCAGTATCTTCTCAAACATGACAACACCTAAAATATTGCCAAGATATCAGAGGGCCTAGCTCTTCTGACTATACTTGCTAGGTGATTAGATGAACCCCACATGTTATTGGAATTATGATCTATCACCATGACCCTAGCTTCCTTATTCTCGGCAATAGAGCCGACCCTGTGGTCAATACCTAATATTTTTGCACCGTTTAGCGTGCACATCTTAAATACCTGTCTATCATCATGTAGCAGGATTATGCATATGAATTCCATCTCGTTAAACATATTAGGATCATTGAGCATTACGTTATCAGTTCCTACACCTACTGTTATTTCATTCTGCAATAGGCATTTAAGGTTAGGCAATCCAACGTCATTTAAAAGGTTTGACCTAGGACAAATTACAACCGGAATTTCCAATGAGGCAATTTTTTTTATATCATTGCTTTCCGCTTTGCATACGTGCACCAGAAAGTCGGGTCCGAGGCTCAATGCATCGGAGACATCATCTCCGCCAGCTTCACCCGCGTGAATAGCTACTACTTGTTTTCGTGCTCTAGCAGCTATTACGAGATCTTTAAGGTACTTGTAATCGTGATCTCTTGTGCTACTGATCCCAAGACCCCAACAGCTTTCATGCATTTCTTGTGAGTTTTCCAGGGGTCTTCCCAGGATCTTTGCCTCTATAGAAACACTTTTGAGGGATTCCGATAAAAGTTTCACACCATCAATACCTCCTTCGCGGAAATCGGCAAATGCGCATGTTCCGGTTGCCTTCATATCAAGAAGCGTACGCTTCATACCCTCAATCATAATTTTTGGAGAGGTTTGTGCCAGTATTCGATGCTTTAATCCACCTGGACCAACAAGTTCGCTTATTGGCAAAAAGGGTGGATCTTTGATGATTGAGTCTCCAATATGAGTATGAGCATTCACAAAGCAAGGACAAATTATTCCTTCAAAATCAGCTTCCACCCTCTCTTCTCCTACTTCGCTGATGATCCCCTTCTTAAGGCAAATATAGCCCTCTAGGAGCTCAAAGCTATCCCCATAAATCACAGTTCCAGATAGCAGTATCTCATGGTTTCGGGACATCAACTAAGGAATAGGGCAAGAATCTATTTAGATTCTGTCGCAATCTTTCGGTGGTGAACTTTTGAAGAGGCCATTTACCTTCATAAATAGCGCAATGAGCGCTGATGGAAAGATAAGCTCTTTTCAGCGTTGTCAGATTAGGATCTCCGGGTCAAAGGATCTGGCCAGAGTCGAAGCATTGCGAGCTGGCAGCGACGCCATAATGGTAGGAGTTGGAACCATCTTGGCAGATAATCCAAGCTTAAGGGTAAAATCCAAGAAGCTTCGCGATACGAGGATAAAGCTGAGGCAGCCAGAAAATCCTCTTAGGGTAGTTGTAGATAGTACTGCCAGAACGCCACTCGAATCAAACGTATTGGATCAGGGATGCATTTTGGCTGTTTCACAAGCTGCGTCGGAAGAGCGTTTAGCCAGTCTATCACAAGCATGCGAAGTATTGGTTTGCGGTCTGAGAAAGGTTGATCTCAAAAGTCTTCTCACAATCCTTTATGAAAAGGGGGTAAGGAGATTGATGATTGAAGGAGGAGCCACCCTAAATTGGTCACTAATCAAGAATGGACTCGTGGATGAGATCTATATTTATATTGGTGCTATGCTAATTGGTGGGGAAAATGCACCCCCCCTTGTAGGTGGCAAGGGTTTCTCATTTAGCTTTCCGCGTCTTAAGTTGGAATCCTTAGAAAAAATGGATGATGGAGCTTTGATTAAGTGGAGCATCTCTAATTTCTAGAGTTATTTCCGTAAGGAACAAGGAATGATTAGCCCTGTATGGCCTCTTTCTTAACTGCTTCTTGCCAACCTCTCATAAAGGCATCCCAATTCTGATAATGCTTCTTAAGCACCATACATATGTCCTCCATCATCGGAAAGGGAATACCTACCACAAGAGAGTTATCGTCCAAATTAGCATTACGGGCGGAGCCGTCGCACCCTAGGGATATATTCACATCGCCTTTTAGCAGGGGCGATGCTGTGGCATCGACGCAGAAGGACTGAATTCCAGCTGTATCGAAAGTGGAACGTCCTCCTTTTTTATATAATACCGCCTGCGATATCCGTCGAGCCTGTAGGGCATTGCCTACGAATAAGACGATATCAGGATTGACTATCAACTTGTCAAGGGGCGCCACATACGTCGCTACTATACTGCCGGGCGCGAGCTTCGGCATAGCAGCAGATATGCTAGCTCCAACCTCCTTGCTCTGGCATTTTTGCAGTTTATCAAAGTACAAGGAGCCAGAGGCAATATTTTCTGGACAATCTATAAGCCCTAGGCCTGATGCTCCTCCTTTGCATTCGTGGTAGTCAGCATGGGCAAGAAAGCTCTCTCCTTTTAGCCTAGCAGTTTGAATCATTTGGCAATATCTGAATGGCTTTTCGTAAATTTCGATCTCTTTGGGTATTTCTTCTTCTTTTTTGAAAAGGGCCACGCCTACAATATTGTCTCTGATTCCTAACGTCTCCTTCATTATATTTGACATTTCTTCAAGATTCATGGCAGCACCATCTCAGAATTAGGTTGAAATGGCATTTCTCATTTGCGCTCCCATACAATGGCAAAAACAGGAAGAAATTTGGCCCAAGATAGCATCTCACAGGCTTTGCTTTAAATTTTATATAATTCGTGGTATTCTCGCATGTGCATTCGCAGGCACGCGATTTCCTTGATACAATCGTGCATAAAGTGCTCTACAAAATTTATAATTAAAAATATTGAATAATAAAAGCTATCGAAAATTTATTGAGATAAAAATATTTGTGCAGGATTTATCCTGCAATAGATTGAATATTTAAGGTTTTATTATGTTAAATTGGCTCATTATTTTGAACTCTTTTCTTTGGCAGCAACGACTTCAGCGGTAGTTTCGTTAATAGTTATATTCAAAGTCTCGTTTGTGGTCTTATTCAAGCTCTCATTCGTGGTCTTGTTTATTGTATCCTTTTGGGTCGCTTCACTAGCACCCATCTCAGCGAAAGCAATGCCAAAGGAAAGTGCCATCAAAACGGAGAAAAGGACCAACCCATATGTAAATCTATTCAGCATTTCTCACCCCTTTTTCGATTTCATTTGTCTGATTTATTTGCTCCAATTTAAGCTTTTCGCCAGGGAAAAAAATTTGTGTTGTCCCGAAATTATTTCGCATCCAGTTTAGTCCTGATTGTTCAACTCAGGACATGAAATTGAACTGGCGAAAGGTCCATTGGACCATTCGCCAAAAGCAGAAGGGGGTGCCATCGAGAGAAGTAGCAAGAGATATGAAGGTTTCTCGCAGACGCATTGAACAGATCTGGAAGCATTTTCTGGATCCTGGTCGTGAACCGATCATTGGCGAAGGTATTGGTCGCCCTCGGAAACCTTATGAAGAAAAGGAAGCCTCGATAGTTAAGGAGGCTCATCTACGGTTCAGGTTTGGCGCTAGAACGCTTGAGGTCCTCATCAGGAAGTTGTATAAGATCAAGATCCCTCATAATAGGATCCATATACATGTATCTCCTGTTTCAGGAATTATCAATTCAAGATCCAAATAAACAGAAACGGCGTAAGTGGGTCAGATATGAACGGAAACACAGTATGTCCGCAGGACATATCGATTGGCATGAAGATGAGCGCACTGGTCTAAAGGTCTGCGTGATTCTCGATGATGCATCCAGAAAAATTCTGGCTGGTGGAGAATTCGTAACCATCAACACCGAGAATAGAATAATTGTAGTAGATCAAATGGTTGAGAGATATTGGTGGCTCAGGCTTATGAGAGAGCTGATCATGGATCATGGCAACGAATTCGGCGCCCATAGAGTTCCTTAAAATGGTAAATGGGGGGGTCAATTCAAAAACCATCTTAAAAAGCATGGTATCAAGCCAATTCTAGCCAGAGTCGAGCATCCTCAGACCAATGGGAAGCTAGAAAAGTGGTTTGATACTTATAGGAGATTTAGACTGGATTTTGATTCGTTGCAAGGATTTCTTGATTGGTACAACCATAGACCTCATGGAAGCCTGGAGTTTGGATAAGATTGAAACTCCCAATCAGGCTTCATGAGGAAAATGCCTCAAGAAGCGTTCTTCGCCATCGGGCATCGACTATTTGGGTTGTGAAAATTCATGAATAATTTAACGAAAATAAAATCTGAACCGATGCGAAATAATTTCAGGACTATACAC
>JALHSR010000123.1 GCA_022865315.1 Methanotrichaceae archaeon
ACTGATCCTTCATCTTCTGCTAGACAAAATGTTGACGAGCGAGTAGTTCGTAGGAGGATATCTGACTACACCACATTAACCGCTCGCCGTTGTTGGTCGAATTTGGATTCTATTATGCTATCTAGACCAAAACCCACCAGAGCTATGCTGTTAGCTATCGAACCGAAATATATGGATGCAATAGCCTCGAAAATATTATAGCAAACCGTGAAGTACTCCAATCGCAGAGCTTTCCTGTAGAATTTATTCACTGAGCAATTCCCTCAGTTGGACAAAGCAAGCTAAACATAGTCTCATATTTTTTATGGACACTCTCCTCAACTCATGAAGAGGCGTCTCAATAGATTCAATACAATTAAGATTATTATGCTATAATGCATGGCATCAGGTGTATCAGAAGGCATAGCAATACTCCTGTTCCTCTCGCTCGTCCTCCCGGTCTACGAGTGCAGCGTTATACTCCTCTCCGATGGCAATACGTTGCTCGTTGGCAGGAACTTTGACTGGCTGAGTGATTACGGCAACATGCGAACAGATTCCCCGGGATTAGAAAAAACCGCTCTCTATGTACAAGTCCCTCAAGTTCCTGCACTGTGGACATCAAAATATCGGACCATTACCATCGATGGAGGCCTTATCGTCACGCAGGATTACGGGCCTGACTACCCAGACCGACGGCATCAATGAAAAAGGGCTCTATGCAGCCGGGCTGTGGATCAATCCACCGCCGGCAGTAAAGTATCCCTCGCCGGATGGCAGGCCAGCACTCACTCCACCAATGGTCGTACCATACATTCTCGATAATTATGCAACCGTGGACGCAGAACTTGCCGGTTTTGATAGCGTTCGGGTGACGGAACTCGTTACTGATACCATACCAATTACTCAACACTGGTTCATTGCCGACCGGTCCGGCGACTCGGCGATCATAGAATTCCCGGACGGCAATCTGAGCGTCCTGCACCCGGCAAATCCCCCAGTGATGACCAACCATTTCCAGGTGTGGGGCCGGAATTGGTACCAGAATTATACCGGCTGGGGCGGATCGCTCCCCCTGCCGTACAGGGAAAAACGGACTTCCCTCAATCGTTTCCTTGTTGCCATCGGGATGACGGAGAAGGGCCGAGCAGAAAAGAACCTGACAGCATCGTTCGTCTTTGCCATCCTGGGCGCCGTGGCACAGGAAGATGGGATTCCCTACCACTACTCGTCTGGTTCGCTGACCCAATGGTCGGTTGTGTACGATCTTGACAACCGAACCGTGGAATGGTATATACACGACAATGCCACGCGGTTTTTTGTCACAATGGACAGCATACCGTTCTGTACCGAGGCTGCAACCCGAACAATCCCGCTCCGGCCCTATCGGGGCGGAGATGTTTCCGACCTGATGCCACGATGCGAAGAGGTATATCAGTCCGATACCAAGGAACTAACTAAAAAGTGAGTTAGCTAAATTCAGGTGGTGAAACCTCTTCTTATCCCTAGTTCCATGAACCTTCGAGGTAGTCGTCCCAGTATGCCTGAATAATTGCCCTGTGACGAACGCACCTTCAATAACTGAAGTCTGAGTAAAAGTCGAGTATCTCGATGAATCAATGTCTAGGAGACACCAAAATGTTGATTGGAATTCTTTTTATTCTATAACTTTTTTGGGCCGACAAGTATTTAGCCCAAAGTCTCCCTCCTAAAAGAAGCCGCATTGCAGCATTGATTCAGAGAATTTTCTTTTGAGATGTTTTTGTGGCAGTATCGATTCTTAGATCGATACATAGGTAAGTGAAATATATGAAATATGGAAACGCTAGCTATGGCTTGAACCAAAGCCCAAGAGAATCGACTGGCCCAAGAGAATCGACTGGCCCAAGAGAAATGACCGCTGTGACCTGCTCAGATTGTGGATGTCAGGCCCTGGTTCCCTTTAAACCAGATGGATCTAGGCCTGTATACTGCCAGGATTGCTACCAAAAGCACAAGCCTGCCAGGTCGCCAAGGCGATATTAGAACGATTTGATTATCAATTAATCGATATGTTTTAACGGATAGAGCAGATTATATGAAACCGCATGGCTGAATCCAAGCCCTGCAAACTTTTTTTTGTTTTTTCTAACAGGCCGGGTGTCCTCGGAACATCCATGAGCTTCCGGTCGCATAGCCAGGCGGCTGAGTATGTCCATGTAGTTGCCGCAGATAAATAATACCACATGATTAATATAGATCTTACTGCATTTGAGTAGAAGTGAAGATTAAATGTTGGTATAAGAGCGGTAGCTTAGATATGCTCCGCGACTTTTGCATTCAAAATCGAAACAAACAAGTATCTCTGAAGTTAATAAGTAGATCAGAACCAGTTAAGGGGGCACTATACGCCTATTGTCTCGACTCTTGGGATGCAGCAGGTCTTTTTCTCCTTTTGACGGATAGAGTGACTCAACCGGCATACTACGGCCTCGATGGTATCGAAAGTTTGCATGCTGGATTCAAAAAACAACAGGCAACTTTGGAAAATTGTGAGTTTAGCCTGGATAGATCTTCATCTGAGATTGCCGTCTCACGCTTGGCAGATCATTCCGCCCAGTGAACCGAGAAAGGCGATGAAGAGCGGAAAGCACTTGGCGAATCTAGAGACGGCTTGGCTAGATAAGTTCGCTACTGAGGAAGAAATATTTAGTCACATCCATGCTGGCGATAGAATCTTCATAGGTACGGGATGCGGCGAGCCCCAATATCTGGTTCAAGCCCTGGTAAACTTCGTCAAAAGCAAACCTAAGGCCATTTTCGATGCCGAGCTTATCCATGTATGGACGTTGGGCATAGCTCCTTACACAGACGAGAAATTTCAGGATACCTTTCGGCTCGATTCATTCTTTATAGGCGACAGCACAAGAAATGCAGTCAATCGAGGTACAGCAGACTACACTCCCGTGCCTCTCTCTGCCGTTCCCGGTCTATTCCGAAGAGAGATAAGACCTATTGATGTTGCATTAATCCAGACATCGGTTCCAGATAAACACGGCTATATGAGCTTAGGAATTAGCGTAGACATCGTAAAAGCAGCAACTGAAAAGGCATCGATGATCGTGGCCCAGATCAACTCAAATATGCCCCGCGTTCAAGGTGATGGATTCATAAATATAAAAGATATAGATTTCGTTATTCATCATGATGAACCTTTGCTAGAATATACGCTAGAATCTCCTGGGGAAATTATTCAGGCAATAGGGAAGTATGTTTCTCGAATTATCGAAGACGAGTCCACCATACAGGTTGGATATGGGATCGTACCTAATGCGGTGGTCTCCTACTTGGATAAAAAAAAGCATCTTGGGGTTCACACTGAGCTCTTAAGCGATGGCATCGTTGATCTGATGAAAAGAGGCGTAGTTGATAATACCAAGAAGTCCATCGATACGGGTAAGACGGTATCTGCTTTCTGCATGGGCAAGAAGGAGACTTACGAATTCCTAGATGAGAATCCTACGATAGAGTTCAAGACCATCGACTATGTGAGCAACCCATTGATCATTGCCAAAAATAGGTTAATGACGGCGATCAACAGTGCCATGGAAATTGATTTGACCGGCCAGGCCACTGCAGAATCTTTGGGAGGGGCTTTCCACTTCGGCATAGGTGGCCAGGCAGATTTCATGAGGGGTGCTGTACTGGCACATGGCGGGAAGAGCATCCTGGCTCTTCCGTCCACAGCCCTGAACGATACCGTTTCACGGATTGTGCCATCTCTCATGGAAGGAACTGGGGTCACTCTGACGAGAGGAGATGTTCACTATGTAGTAACTGAATACGGTATAGCATATCTTCACGGCAAGAATATTAGGGAACGTGCTATGGATCTAATCGCTATTGCCCATCCCAAATTCAGGCCTTGGCTCATAGAAGAGGCCAAGAAGCGTTTGCTCATCTACAAAGACCAAGCTTTCATACCTGGAGAAAGAGGTGAGTATCGGGAGGCTCTGGAGACATACAGGACAACTAGGATTGGGCTCAGCCTGCTCCTCCGGCCAGTCAAGATCGGAGATGAGTCCTTGCTAAAGGATTTTTTCTATGCCCTTTCTGAGGACAGCATGTATCGGAGATTCTTTTCTGTCAGAATGGATATGCCCCACAAAAGGTTGCAGGAGTTCGTGGTAGTTGACTATGCCAAGAGAATGGTGATTCTTGCTATATTTGAGGGTAAAGATAGAGAGAGTGTTGTCGGCCTCGGCCAATTCGATATGAATAAAGATATGCATACAGCAGAGGTCGCTCTAGTTATAAAGGATGGATATCAAAATATGGGCATAGGTCACGAGCTGCTATCTTATCTTTCCCACTTGGCCAGGAAGCGAGGCCTCTTGGGATTTACCGCTGAAGTTTTGGCGGAGAATAAGCCGATGCTTAACCTCTTTGAAAATATGGGATTTGAAATAGAAAAAAGGATCTCAGAAGCGGCCTATGAAATGCGGCTTATGTTTAGAGAAGTTTAGTATTCACAAACGATAATAATTCGGTTAGCCCCATTCGCATAACTTATTAATCCCAGATTGGTAGAGGAATTCTTGAATCGCAACATGATGTATCAGGACTCTGAATTATAGCGCAAGGAAACCGTTGGCCAGAGTTGACATGACTGATGATTCCGACCGCCTAAAACCACAAGACAAGCCTTTACGCTACTCAATTTAAAGACAAAAAGTAGCATTCTTTCCTTTTTTACTGGCTTGCCAGGTCGAGACATCAGTCCTGGCAACTCAAAGCAAGAGGCTCAGGCAAGCCATAGGCAGTGTGCGTTTCAATCGTTGATTATTTCCCATGATGCAAATCGTTTCCACTGATCCAATTGGTTTATTTCTTGCTTGCATAATTCTCGCTCATATCCATTTTCAACAGCACAAACACGTCTATCTGATTCTGTGCCCTCCTTCTGCGCCATACGAAAATCGTGACTTAAACAGCTGTATGCATCGTAGATCGTCAGGTGCTCATGCTTGCAAGATCCTCTGATCTGCCCTTGGGTCATATAAAAAACTCTGCACGTCTCGCACATTTTCATCCACCAGCTAAGAGAATTCTAGGCATTAAACTAAATGCCCGTATTCGCCAGAAAAGTATGTCGTAACTGATCCCTCTTCCAGACCATTCGACCATGGCTATTCGCAATTAGGTTGTAACCTAGCTTTTTGAGTTCAGTACGTACACAATCAGGGGCTAATCCTAAATTATTGGCTATACATCGAATCTCTTTGCGGTCGAAAATGAAGGATTTGAACCGAAGGTTCTTTAGTATATAGATATCGAGATTATTAGTCTGCAAATTATCATCTTGGGCCATCGCTTGCACCTTCTTCTGGTCTCATCACTTGATTCAGCGATCTAGTATATAGCTTAGTCTATGAACTTCTTGCTCTCGATGATGTCGCTTTATTTTCATCACTCCTCAATTTTCACATTGTGTCTCTCGAAGAATTCCTTCAACGCTTCCTCCACAACTTCGCTTTGGGCACGCATGCTGCTTTTTGTTTTTGCGGTATAAACCTTCAAGGTTTTAGCCACAGGCTCGGACAGGGTTAATGTTGTTTTTGGCATCTATCTTAGATTCGTTAGGCTCTATGTATATATACTTTATGATATTTGAAAATTTTAATACCAAAGGGTTTAAGTTCAGGAACATCGTATTGAGAGCTGGAGTCAGGCAGAGAATTAAGAGACTTTTGCCAATTCATTTGTTTTGTCTGGCCATCCCATTAAAGCTCTATGAGTCAAACTGGATCACAGAGTAATGCGTTGAGATAGAAATGGAGATAATAATCAATAGCAACAGCAATAAGAGGCGTGATAATTGGTATAGCCTGGTTCAGACCTCGAAGGGCTATGCTATTGAGCATCAAGAGAACCGGCGGGCTGCACCTGTGTATTATCATAAGGTATCTG
>JALHSR010000124.1 GCA_022865315.1 Methanotrichaceae archaeon
CCATTATTCAATAGAAAATGACTTTGTAGACTCATTTGCCGCTTCGGCATAATTCTGAGGAGAAAAACTTTTTATGCATTTTGTGAATATATTCAAGAGAGAAGTTGATATGATAATTCGATTTCTAATAGAAAAGTACGGGTACATTTATATAGGAAGTCAATAAAGTATATGGCGAAATAAACGCCATGTAAAGGAGTGAACGGAGGTGAGTAATGGCTCGCTCAGACTTTAGAGGTCGTGTACTATCGGTTTATTTTGCCTCTCCCGCAATGCTCCAAGCTTGGGCGGATGAAGCCCGCAACAATGGATTGAACCTCTCAAGATACATAATAGAGATGGCAGAACGTGGAAGAAATAAAATCGAGAAAAAAGCAGATAGGTTGAATAAAATAGATCAATCACAAGAGATAAAAAAATTAAAAGAAGAGCTTCATATAAAATCTAAACTAATTGATCGATATGAGACAGAACTTTGGAACCTGCGACACAAAGAATATGCCCAGGAGAATTTTCTAGGTTCAAGGGCGATGAGTGCAGAGCTTCTCAAACTATTGAAAAAAGGAGGTAGCTGGCCTGGATCGGACCTTTTAGATGAACTACATATAGATCCTTCCAATAGCGAAGCTATAAAAATACTGATGGGCCAACTAAAAAGCCTAGCAGAATTTGGATTAGTTACCGAAACATCGATAGGTTGGAAATGGATCAAATAATTGAAACTTTTATAAAAGACTGCAAAACACGCGGTCTATCTAGTCTAACCCAAAAAACATATTCTTATATTCTCAAAGACTTCCAAGAAGCTCGTAAAATCGATTTAAAGGCCGTTTCCCGTGATGATTTAAAGGACTACCTATCCGACCTAAGAAATCAAGGCTTGAGTCGAAATACAATCAAAACACGATTTAGCGCATTTGCAACCTTCTATGATTATCTTGTCGAGGAAAAAGTTATAGATTCCAATCCCGTTAGGGGCATTAGTCGAAGGTATCTCTATTCCTATAAGAGACAGAAGGACCGCCGCAAGATAATCTCAATAGAAGAAGCTTCTAGGTTGGTCAATTCAATATTAGATTCAAGAGATAGAGCTATTGTTATGTTTTTATTCAAAACTGGTCTCAGGCGCCAAGAACTAAGTGACATAGATATTAGTGATATTAGTCTTGAGACTAACACAATCCGATTAAAAGCAACGCCAAAACGAAGCAATAGAACAGTATATTTTGATAATGAAGCTGCTGAAGCTCTAGAAATGTGGCTTCGTTTTCGAGATCAACGAAACAATAAGGATTCCAAAGCTCTATTTTTCGGCATACGTGGGCATCGACTGAGTGGCACAGCAATCCAAGAGATGGTGAAAAAGTACGCTATGCGGATAGGATTGCATAAAAACGGACAACTTGAAGATAGGTTTACTCCCCACTGTTGTCGCCATTGGTTCACAACACACTTGAGAAAAGCAGGAATGCCTCGTGAATTTATCCAGGAGCTGAGAGGTGATGTAGGAAAAGAAGCTATCGATATCTACGACCACATAGATTTACAGGAACTCAGAGAGAGTTATTTGGCTTATATGCCAAAGTTGACTTAGGGAAATTAGCTAGTTCACCCCAAGCATTGATGAAATTAAACTATCAATCTCTTTTTCCTGTTACAGTCAATGGGTATTTAGGCATAGATTTCTGTTTATGGGAGCGCTTTTATAATATCCATAATCGTATATGCCGATTTGTTATCCTAGAAATCGCATCAATATGCGGGGGAAGGGAAATACGCACCAATTTACTGGTAATCAAGAGATTAAAAATGCAATTATGCTTCACGTAAAGGTAATAGAACCAAAATGAAAAAAGAGCTATGTTGGGCCAGCGTAGCCCGTCACCCAATCCCAGCTCTTGAATCCTAATCTACTCCTTTGGATCGAACTGTATAGCTCGATCGTAAACGATCTCTGAGTAAGATGGGCCAGTCCTTGTAGCATTTTCCATATAGAGCCTCCAGGAAATGAAGAGCGGCTGATCCAGCTTTATGCCATAGGCGCCCGGACCATAAGGAACCTCATAGCAGTGTGGATTGCCATCGCAATTCCTGGCGACCTTATAGACATAAAGGTATTTCGCATCGGGATTGTCGGGAAGGTATTCTGCAGCAGTCCCATTCAACTCCGGATCATGGACCATTCCAACGCCATTCCATATATCCGCTCCGTTTACGGCAAAGTTCGAGTATGTCGCCTTCCCTGTGGCTACATGGTTAATCCCATAGACGATTATGAATTCATTAGTATCATTACCCAAAGTAATTGGTGGATTTCGGTTGAAATCATAGTAGAGCGAGTAATTGGGGAAAGAAGGTGTTGGCGAAGAGACGGTTTGGTTTGCCGTCCATAGATAGCAGGCATCGTTGGTAGGGCCATCGGCGTTGACTCCAGTC
>JALHSR010000125.1 GCA_022865315.1 Methanotrichaceae archaeon
AAGACAAGCAAAAGCAATTGGATTATCCTTAGGAAAAGATCCAAGATTTGTTCAAGCCGTTCTGGACGAGGCCGATGAAATAATTCTCGATAATCCTTTTCTTTTGGTGGTCACCAAGTTCGGCCACATATGCGTTAATGCAGGAATTGACCAGTCTAACGTCGGTGGAAATAAAATCCTTCTTCTGCCTGAGAATCCTAACGCTAGCGCAGAAAAGATAAGACAAAAACTAAGCAAAGATTGCGCAGTAATTATTACAGATACATGTGGTAGGCCCTTCCGATGTGGTGTAGCAGGCACCGCAGTGGGCTGCGCAGGAATTGGTCCCCTCCGTGACTGGCGTGGAGAGCTCGATATATTTGGCAGACCTCTCGAGGTTACTCTCGAGGCAATTGCAGATGAGATTGCAGCATCATCTAATCTCCTTATGGGCGAAGGGGGCGACAGAACTCCAGCTGTAGTCATTCGGGGCTTGAATTATCCCAAATCCGGTGGTTGCCTTTTCTGGCCTAGAGAAAAGGATATTATCCGCCAACTTCTGAAGAGTTAAGAATTTATCGAATCCACGGCATTATGCTGATGTGGAACTGCCAGTTTCCATCGTCATACCATTTAGAATAAATGGGGCCAAGAGCAGACTTTCCGCCGTTCTCTCGGCAGAGGAGCGGCATCTTTTGGCGTTATCAATGTTGAATGATGTTTTGAAAGTTGCTTCAGGAGAAGGCAAGATTATAATTCTCTCAAGACCCGATTTTGATAAATGTCTAGCTATTCCAAGGGTCAAAATATTGTACTCCGGGCTCGATTTAAATGATGCGCTAAATGAGCAAATAGAAAAACAATCAGATAAAGGTTGGCCTGAGAACTTCTTGATAATTATGGCTGATTTACCTTTGTTAGCTCAAGGAGATGTTCAAGGAATTATCAGAACAGAGGGAGATGTCGTTTTCTCACCAGGCCGTGGTGCAGGGACAAATATGATTTTAATCCGGGATCCAAGATTTAGGACCTATTACAATGGATTAAGCTTTCCTAAGCACTTAGAGTCGGCTCGGCAGAGAGGATTGAGGATTGGTATCTACACCTCATATGGATCAATGTGTGACATCGACACCCCATCTGACATTCCGGAGATATTACTGCATGGAAAAGGCATGACAAAATCTCTATTAGAATCCTTGGGATTTGTATCGAAAAAAAGGGGAACGATCTGATGCTTCGGTTTAATACACGGTAACCCTTTTCACTCCATCGAGCTCCATTAGTCGGCTGACCAAATCTCCTGGTACTTTTCCCTCTGTAATGATTATAAGCTTTGGATTTTCAACGAAATAAGGATCATCAGAGACGGCTTGACGTATGCTCAAATCGTACTTGGCCACAGCACTGGCCACATCTCCTAGAAGCCCCGTCTTAGCAGCGTTTATTGGCGTGATCTCGATAACCCCAAGGCCTAAGACTGGCGCTACTTCCCCTAAGAAAGTCATAGAGCGAACATTCTTAAATATCTTCCAAAGCTGTTCATCTTTTCTAATGGCTTCAGCAGTTGTATCAACAACTCGCCTATCCACATCCAGCTCTTTAGCAATTTGGGCATGCGGAATCTCGATATCACCGGAGACAACTCTTGCCTGCTCATTGACCTGAAAGCCCCTCTGAAAGATGAGCCTAATGACCTTTTCTTGGGCTGGATACCTCTTAAATTTGGCTAAGATCTCTTGCCACATGATGGTCTCAAATATCTATAACTTTGAAGTACAAAAGGGCTTCCTCTGAATCAATAAAGAAATGGCATATACTACAATGAACGTAAATGCGTACAAAAGCACCAAGCTAAGGTGAGTCGGTTAATATTATTTTCACAATTGATAAAACCTAAATTATATGCTGGAAAGTTTGTCTTATTCTCAATGGCCTAAAGCAAAAAAACCAAAAGATTGACCAAATCATAATTAAGTAAACATCTCTTTTGGCGCCTCGTTAGAAATATTACCGGCTTTAGATAAGGTTCTCAAGAGGTGCCTTTGAGTTACTTTGCTATCCTCAATAATAGCCCCATGCAACGCTGTTTTCAGAACTTTCTCTACCAAATCTCTGCCAGAAAAGCCCTCTGTGCACCTTGCAATCTCCTTTAGGTCCACCCCTACAATCTCAATAGGAAGCGTTAGAACATTTTGCTCCAAAATTCGCAAACGCTCTATCTCATTTGGAAGTTTGAACTCGATCTCTTCCTCAAATCTAGAACGAATGGAACTATCGATAAACTCGATCTTATTAGTGGCCGCTATCGTGCAAACGCCCGTTCTATTATGGATGCCATCCATCTCAGTTAAAAGTGAATTCACAATTTCAGAAACATCGCCTCGCAAATCTTGATAATGCCTATCCAAGGCAATAGCGTCAAGTTCATCAATAAATATTATGCATGGCGCAATCTGTTCCGCCCTCTCATAGAGATTGTGAATTTGTCTGGCCCCTTCACCTACAAATTCCCCGATAAGTGAAGTCGCTTTGACAGGTATTATAGGCACGTTAGCCTGAGTGGCAAGTGCCTTGGCAATCATGGTCTTGCCTGTACCAGAAACTCCAAAAAATAGGATATTTTTTGGTGCCCATCGGCCAAATTTATCAGGTTCAGCAAGAAATCTTTCAATTATTTTGATTTTTTGTTTAGCGATATCTTGTCCAATGACATCCTCTAATTTTACATCATAATTTGCTTTTATGGGCTCAACTTTCTTTTCTACCTCAATAACTGTCTCGGACCCTACAACGGAAATTCTTGGGATGGCTCTAATTACCTCAAAGGCATAATCGGGATAAAGCCTTCGATCAAATAAGTAACATCCCGGTTTGAGCGACTCTCCATACCATTGTTCTCTTGCATAAAGCTCAAAGAGCTTGGGGTCAACTACCACGGGATACTCTTGAAAGAGACTTTTCAGGGGGTAACCAACTGCTTTTAAAAGGACATATCTCGCGTTAGCAGCTTTTGTTCTATCAACTTTGCTCCCTTTGCTTTTAGTTCCGCTCTTTTGGATGGATCGCACGAATGGTGTGATTCGTCCAAGTATAGTTAAATGTATTGCCACGCTAAGAGCTTGTTCCGATAGAAATTAATACCACTTCATCTATGCATTAGAACACTTTCAAGGGTATGGAGGATTTACATATGGGAAATGGTCTGGCAATTGTTCTAATGATTATAGGTTTCCTAATAATATTCATGGTGCCCGTATATTTCGTGGCATCGTTGTTTGTATAGGAAGCTACTATCAATTTATCCTATTTTATTTTTCGTATTATTCAATTCCAATTTAAAGTGTTTTGACCTTTGTCTCAATCTAGCTGCTGGTGACTCCTGATCTAATAGTTAGGTCAAAGGCGTTCATGGATAATACCGAACTGTGATGTGCTAAAAAGAATTCAAATTGATTTCATTTATTATTTTTGCGGATCAAGCTTACAACTTTAATTTTATGCCGAAAAGCTTTTCGAATTTATCAAATTTTGCCCTAGCTCTATATAGGTTCTGACGAGTAAAAGGCTTTCCAGATTCAAAAGCTAACATATCACGTACCTCTGCCGATGTAAATACCGCAGCCAATTTCTCTTGAGGAATAGAGCAAAAAGAAGTCTTTATCTCTGACAATTCAAGATCTTGATCAATAAGCCAGTTCCAGTTCAAATCGTATTGAATAAGCACATAATGGTTGTTCCTGCAATTTGCGGATACTAACCACCTAATATCATTTTTGTAGTATGCAAAGCTTATCAAATCAGAATCGCACTGGGCACAAAAACCCACCATATTCTTATCTAGGGATATTGGCATCAATTTCTTTCCTTCAAAAAAAAGTGCAAAGCTTCCCTCCTCTAGCCTATTCATCTCGATCCTATGACATCGGCCATACTGTAGATGCCAGTTCTTGCACCCACTACCCACCGAGCCGCCTTAATAGCACCACTAGCAAAGGCCATTCTGCTGTGGGCTTGATGCTTGATTTCAAGTCGCTCACCGGGTCCAGCAAACAAGACTATATGATCTCCAACGATATCTCCGGCCCTAATGGCATGCATTCCGATCTCTTTACCTCTGAGACAACTACCGTCTCTGCCAGAAACAACTTCGATATCTCCAAGGGTCTTCTTGAGAATCTCTACGACCGCTAATGCGGTCCCACTTGGAGCATCTTTTTTCTGGTTATGATGAGCCTCTATGACCTCGACATCAAAGTCCTTAAGATTTTCAGCTGCCAGCGCAATAAGCTTCCAGAAGACGTTAACGCCCACACTGAAGTTTGGAGAGATAACTGCCGCTACTTTTCCATTTATAGCGTTTCTCATAGTTTCCAGTTGGTCTCGTTTAAAACCAGTTGTACCCACAACTAAATTCACATCATTCTCTGTTGCACTGAGAACATTATTTACAGCGGCGTTGGGCTCTGTAAAGTCTATGAGCACATCAGGATTGGTTTGGGATAAAATCTCTTTTATCTTAGATGCATGCGCTGCTGTCACATCTCTTGAGAGCGGTTTACCTTCTCCAATAATGTCAAGACCTGCTACCAAATCCATATCGTTCTGTTTTGAAAGTTCTTGGATGACCAAAGTGCCCATGCGACCTAAGGCACCCGTCAATGCTACCCTAATCATTTGGTCTCGCCTAGCTTAACAAGAATATCCTTCAGGATTTTCTCATTTTCTGGGGACATAGACGCTAAAGGAAGCCTAAGCGGCCCAGCTGCTAAACCCATTAGCTTATAAGCAGTCTTCACTGGAATGGGATTTGTTTCTAAGAACATAGCTCTAATTAGAGGTGCTAATTCGTAATGCAGCTTTCTTGCCTCATCCAGATCGCCCTTGGTTGCAGCTTCTACTAAAGCTACTGTCTTTTTGGGAGCAACATTGGCTACTACCGAGATTACGCCCTTTCCCCCTAGAGCTATTATCGGAAGGGTCATATCGTCATCACCAGATAAAAGCACAAAATTTGAACCTTGGGTCTTTTCGATAATTTGAGAAATTTGAGTGATACTGCCACTTGCCTCCTTAATTCCAACGATATTCGTGATTTTTGAGAGCCGAGCAACTAAATCTGGCTTGAGATCTACACCGGTCCTTTTAGGAACATTATACAATATTATTGGAATATCGCACTTCTCTGCTATGATACGAAAATGCTCGAATAAGCCGCTGTCGTTAGGCTTATTATAATAGGGAGTTATAAGAAGTGCTGCATCGGCACCTGCATCAGCCGCATGATTAGTAAGTTCAATAGCTTCACGAGTATTGTTAGAACCAGTTCCTGCTATCACAGGAATCTTTGAGCAGTCCAAGGCGATCTCAATGACTTTCTTATGCTCTTCAAAGCTAAGTGTTGCCGACTCTCCCGTAGTTCCACAAGGCACAATTCCTGATATGCCCGTCCCTTGCAGGAATTCTAAGTTTCTCTTTAGCCCTTCTTCGTCCAAGCTATTATCATCTTGGAATGGCGTGATTATTGCTGGAAACACGCCCTCAAACATCGATCTCGACCCCGGTTCTACGGGTGGCTTTTTGCCTGATCTTACGAGTTATATAGCCAGCAATGCGGTTGCGAATTGTCTTATTCTTGATATCAGTATATTCTGATACCATCAATTTATTTTGATCGAAGTCTGACCCAAAGGAATCATGATATGTGTCGAGAAGCTCCGATGCAAAGTTCTTGATATAGCTAGGCTTTACACATCCCATAAACATCACTCCAGCCAAAGCTGGTTCATAATCCTTGCATCGGACTTCAATTTATATCTTGCCATACATTTGAGTTTACAAATCTCAAGAGGCTAATAGCCACATTGGCCAACTCTGTAGCGCTGTGCCCTACTAAACTAACAATGAACTTTTCGCCTAATCCTCCCGCATTACAGAAAGCGAACGGAATTTTGTCTGCCTTTTTCATTGCATCAACGACGCTGCTGCTTGCGGTTGATATGGCCAACTGCTCCTCATACGATTCTAAGCAGGATATTATCAGCTTCAACTTCGTGCAGCACTCCAAGGATTCTGAAACCAGATTCATGGCAGCTCTACATCTTGGATCAATGCTCATAGCTGACAAGATTAGCTCAGCTAGCTCAAGATCTGAACCAAATTTTATACATGCAAATTGATTCAAGTTCTTAGCACCGGAATCTATCCTTCCTTCCACTGCGGCTACCTCGGAAGGTGATCCAGCTTCAGATATGGCCATACCGATATTCAAACTTATATCTGAGCTGACTCCTACGAAATCCAGTTTATCCAGCAGCATTTCTATAGCAGATTGGACATCGGAAAGAGTTCTAAATTTTTCAGCCTCCTCTATCAGGCATCCGACTTGGTTTACTGGAGCCACTCCCCTACCCACATCCATACTTCGCAAGATGGCTTGTGTGGCAAATGTTTTAGCTCGCTCTGCGGATTCCCTTAAGGATAGCCCTTTCGCCAAGAAAGAGGTAAGAGCCGCAGAGTATGTACACCCAACTCCGTGAGTTCCGCCCTTTACCCTGTCTCCTTTTATAAGATTGACATTCCCCTCCTCCATAAGAAGATCAGTGCAATCAAGATGTCCCCCTTTGATTATAACGGCCTTTGCACCCATATCAAGAATCAAACGCGCTGCAATCTTCATACTTGAAAGATTTTTTATATTAATTTCTGTTAGAGCTTCTGCCTCGGATATATTAGGCGTGACAACTCGTGAGGAGGGAAAGAGTGTCTCTTTAAGTGTTTCTACGGCCTCGGACCTTAGTAGCTTTCCACCCGCTTCAGCCTCTATCACTGGATCGAGAACAATAGGTATCGATAATTCATCTAATTTCTTTGCCACAGTGCGCACTATATCCTCAGAATACAGCATGCCTATCTTGGCAAAGGATACTTGAAAATCATCGGTGATCGACTCCAATTGATACAACACGGCTTCTTTATCGATGCTGAAAACTCTCTGAACGCCTAGGGTGTTCTGAGCCGTTATAGCTGTAATGGCACATGTTCCATGCCACCCCAAAATGGAGAAGGTCTTAATATCCGCCTGGATTCCGGCCCCGCCTCCTGAATCTGAGCCACCAATGGATAGCAGAACTTTTTTTTTTAACATTCCGATTCTAGCCTATTTAGAGATTCTTTTCCGTGCTTCATTAATCATCTCATCTGGAAGCTTATATTTGGTGGCGATTCTCAGAGCCTTCCTGTAAAGTCCCGCGTTCATATGTTGTTCAAATGATTTCGTTGCTGCTTCCATTTTCATGCTCTCAGGTAGGTCGAACTCTTCGGCAATCTCCGCTGCATTATTAATCAAGCCAAAGCTCATGCTCTTATTGAAAGCTTGGATAGCAGCTTCCTGAACTGCTTCATTAGGCAAATTGAATTCTCTGGCATATTCAGCAGCAGCCATGAAGAATTCAGCACCAATCTTCCTGCGAAAGGATCTCATAGCTGCATCATTTCTCATCTCCGCTGGCAGGTCATATTGTTTGGCTAAGTCCGCAGCTATGGAATAATCGCCCTCTTTCATGCATTTCTCATAAGCTTCCTTTCCCGCAACCTGGAGAATGTCATTTGGCAAATTATAATCTGATTTGATCTTTGCCGCCTCCTTAAAGGCTCCAACGCTCATCTTTTCCTTGAAACGCCTTAATCCATCATCAAAATTATTGTTCATCTTCTAGACCCACTTATTGTATTGCTATAAGAGGATTTAAAGATCTCACTCTTCAATATTTTCCCTTATGCTTGTAAGAAAAGCGTATTGCGTAGTTGTTGGAAGAAATCTACGAAGTTCCCTTACTTCAGGCATATAAATTATGAGGTACTTTTTATCTGGATTGCTCTTTTTGAGGATCTTACTTACAACTTCTACCTCGGCCTCGCCTTGAATCCTTGCAGAATTGGATCCAACGTCGGGGGCTATCTCGATGAATATTGGAAGCCTTAGCTTGCTTCACTGAACCTGGGAATAGACTGGGATATTAGCTCAAGTTCTGGTTTGTCGATCACAAAGAATGTATTATCCCTACCTTTTATACCTGGTTTATCCATCTTCAGAAGATCTGATAGAGATAGTCGCTTTCCCGGCAGATGCTGGTTCAATGTCTGGATGGTCATTATTAATATTTTTTTGTCGGCATAATTGTTTGAAAACACCATCAAGAATGCTCTTTGCAGGCAAACGACTTAAATCTAACCATGATTTATTCGAGAAACCCTGTAGATCAAAATATTTGAGTGACTTTTAAAGAATATATTCTTATAAAATTATTGATCAGATTATATTTTCAGAAATGCCATCCTAAATGACGACGATTGATGGAATGAATTTGACAATTTTCTTTTTTGACTGAATCAATCTATGTTCGCAAATGTGTGCTGGACTGCATTTTTCTTTAGATCTAGGCACCTCATGGCAGCCTGTGAAACTTTTTCTATGTCCTCTTCTCGACAATAAACACCGAAGCGCCAAGTAGCCCTATGTGCTTTCTCAAGCATAGTCACTAGAGGGGAAACCTCTCTGAGGGGCTTTACCTCTTCACCAACCACTGTAGGAAAATCTCCCTCCAATGTATAAGGAAAAGCAGGATTATCTAACAGCACATAATCCGGATCTACCTTGGCCAAATCGGAAATCTCTTGAGCCAACCATCTCTCATCAGACCTAAAAAAAGAAGGATCGAGGTTCTCTAGGCCTACATAGACGGCTCGCTTAAAAAGTCTTCGAGAAAGTATTCTCTGAATGATCTCTTTAGCATATCCTCCGCAATTGATCATTGCACTGAAAAACTCCATATCGCTCATGGACTTTATTTCTTGCGCGTTTGCACCATCTTCAATCATCTTTCGTATGCCACTTACAATCATGCACTCAGAAATGCGGCACACATGATGGAAATAAACCGATGGTTGCATCAATAGCCTCGAAATTAAGAGTGAAGTTGCTGCTTGCACCCCGCCAGAATCCACAACCAATAGCCCTGAATGGAGCTTCATCTTCTGCATAAGCCTTAGATGATCTATCACTCCATACGCCACGCCCGTATAGTGTGCGTCTCGAATTAGATAATCCATCCTATCTACATCAATCTCGCTATTCACTATCTGGCCAAGTTTGTCACCATCAATAAAAGCTTGAATCTCCTGAGGACGCAATCCAAATGTATCCAGGATATCTCTCAACTCTCCTTTCCGCAACAGGTCTACAATGCGCTCATGTTCTCTTCTCAGATAAGGTTCAAGCACGGTCTCCGTGGCATGGGATAAAGGCCCATGACCAATATCATGCAACAAACCGGCCGCTCCAACTTTAAGCGTCTCATCTTCATCGAGACCCAAATGATTAGCTAAAGAATTGGCCAGATGATAAACACCCAGACTATGTTCAAATCGTGTATGATTGGCTCCCGGGTAGACCAGATTAGCCAGACCAAGCTGCTTTATCCATCGCAACCTCTGCATCTGTGGGGTGTTCATCAGGTCGAAAGCAAGATCGTCGAGCTTGATGTAGCCGTGAACTGGGTCTCTTATCTCTGTCACGGTCAATCGAATTCTCCCAGTTTTCTCTTCACCAACTCGACGAAGTCCTCCTCCATCTCAACCGCCTGCGAAGCAGCAAATTTTGTGAAGACCTGGCAGGGATACTGGCAGGGATACTATCAGGGACGCCGTTTGGGTATCTAGTGGGAATGGAAAATCCGTCAAGAATCGACCAGATAGAGACCATATCCTCAAAGTCATGATCGCATCTTGCCGACAAGTAGCATAGCCTCTCGACAGAGGAACCTCAACCGAGCGGGCATACTCGCGCCTATGATCATCAAGCATCAATCTGCATTGAGGTCTTGAACATAAAAATTGATCGCAAGTACGAAAGCGGGGTTTGAGGGTTTAAAAATGTGATAAAGGGATGCCTGAAATCTGGCATCCTTTAATGGGCCTCGCCCACCAGATCTTTACCAGGTTCCTTGCGCTCGACCGTATCAAGCTTGCAGACATCTTCGCAGACTATTACGTCTTGTTCCTGATATTTCGTGTAGGGATTTTCCGGTATAGTGGTGTCCAACCCCATAGATGCGGCCATCAGCTCTACTACATCCAGCATCTTCACACTGGATTGGGCGGCGTTCCTCCCATCCATGATGTTGCGTCTGCAGAAAGGACATGTGCTTGCAATTATCTCCGTACCGATCTCTTCGGCGTCCCTAACTCTAGCCTTGGCGCAGTCCAGCGCTAGGTCGGACAAACCGGCTTTTACGCCTCCCCCTGCCCCACAGCACTTCTGCAAGGCTCTATTGCGAACCATGTCCTGGAACTTGATTCCAGGTATTGATTGCAGGACTTGGCGCGGGGCTTCGAAGCACCAGTCTTTGCCTTTCAGATGCATCAAGTGCCTTCCGTTATGGCAAGGATCGTGGTATGTGACCTTGTAGTTTATGGGACGCTTGAATTCAACTTCGCCCTTGTTTATCTTATCCCTGAGGAAAGCGGAGAGAGGCATAGACTCATAGGGTATGTACCCCTCGTACCACAATGGCCAGTCTACAGTGGAGTTCCTTTGGCATCCTGCACAAGCGAAGAGAACCGTCTCGATTCCTCGATCCTTAATAGCATCAACATTGTGCACAGCGCTTTCTTTCATAACCGGCCTCTGACCAGTTCTCACCATGGCGGAGGCACAGCACCACTCGTCCTTACCCAGCATGCAAAATTCCACACCCAGAGCATTGAGCACCCTCACAGTTGCCACAGCTAGGGCCTGCTGTCTATAAGCAGCTGTGCAGCCTGCAAAATAGGCTATCTTGCCAGATTCAAGCACCTTGGCATCCTTGGGCAACCAGCAAAGGCGGTCCTCCTGCTTGGCCTGGTACGGATTTTTGTCTGTCTGGACCAGCTTGGGGAAGAAGGACTGCTTGCCATAGGGTCCGTTACCTCTATCTACCAGATTGGGCCTCATCGCCTCCCAAAGATCCACAGTTTTGATTCCTGCTTCACAGACTGTCCCGCACACACCGCATGTTGTGCAACTGTATACGTCCTCTGTGAAAGTAGTCATCTCATCATCATTGAGGGGCTTGGGGCCGAATATCTTTGCCCGAAGGCTATGCGTTCTGGCCATCAGCTCTCTCCACTTGGCATTCTTGTACATGGGAGTTATTCCAGGGCGGTCAGGCCTTACATCGAAAGTGGGACACCATTTCATGCATTCCTGGCATCTGTTGCAGCCGTCAATCTCCATGAGCTGAGTGGACATCATGTATCCGCCCATCAAGGGCTTGGCGTTTTTATCAGCCATATCATTCGCCTCCTCTATTGGCCATGAGGGTCATAGGCGTTGCTATAATGTGGATATATTTTGTCCAAGGGAAGACTAAAGCAAAGAGAAAGATAGCCAGCAAAGTATGGATCAAAGCGAAGTGGGGCGCATAAATAGGATATAAAAACAAATTTCCTACGAGGAATGCATTTCCACGCATCCATTCCGCATAGAATCCCGTTACGGTTATTAACCAAACGGCACCAATTAGAAAAGCATCGTACGCAGAAGTGTTATCTCTTACGAATTTTATCAATATCCTCCGCGTCAATGCGATGGTAGCGCCGAACAAAATCAGATAACCAAATAGATCAAAAGGCAAAGAAAGATAGTCTTTTGCTAGCGCAGCTTGTTCAGCTAGGCCCACTAAATTGAAATGTTCAATGATATCAAGCATTAGGCCAATGACTGAGAAAGTGGCCAAGACGACAAATCCATAGAAAATGCTCAAATGCATGATCCATCTTACAGGACTCCTGGCCAATGTCCTGCGTAAAAGGAGCACATCAAGCACAAGAGTTCTCAAGAAAATCCATAAACCGTCTTTGAAAGCCTCATGAATCCAGGTCGCAATGAAAAGCCAGAAGCTGTTTCGCAGCTGGTCATGATAACCAGTAGATCCGAGACCCCACTTCTTAAAGTTGAAATATAAACCATATATCCAGACAGCCAGTACTATAACTGTTAGGATCATCACAAGCTCAAATGTGAGGCCTAGGGTATAGAAAGCCATCTCATTTCCTCCTATTTATTTTTATTCTAATATCGAAACGATATGCCATCATTTTCGTGTCCAAATTACTTGATAACTAATACTTAAAATATTCCCTCACTGGTTGTCGAAGACAGCTGCGGATGCTTTAGAGATAGCTATTTTAGCCTGTCCAAGATCTTATTGCGCTGAAGCGACTTTGCATGGACCTATCCTTGTCGAAGGCGCGATAAAACAATAAAAAATTTGTATAAAATAGCATTGTTAAATTGAAACCTTTCCGTTCAAGAATAGTTCCTGGACAGGTCCAAGACCCTCAAATGAATTTTGGCCTTTTCTTTTTGGGAATTCCAGGGCCAGGTTCAGGACCGTTGGAATAAGCCAAAATTCCTAATTCCATGCAATACTGAATGGTTCTTGTATCTTGACAAATCAAGCTTTCTTCGATCTTCAGCAAGGCTTATTTTTCCTCCAATATTCTTTTTCGATATTAAACGAATAATTACTTCGACAATAATCGAATATAAGGATTTTGGTTGGCTACGATGAGATGATAAATTCAGAATTGTCGAATAATATTCCGATTTGTACCTTTTATCGTTCGCTTAAGAAGCATTTTCTCTATTCGGAACTCAACAACCGAATAGCCTGGCTCAGCTCGGATACGCTCATCTGTCCAGGAGCAGTGGGTCGGGAAACAAAGCCATAAGTAAGAACAGACCCATAAAAAGGAGATATAACGCGCAAATGTCTTCCGAGTTTTCCCATTGCAATCATGCATAAGTTTGCATCTGCCTCTAATAGAAACTCCAAGACCAAAAGATTATCCTTCAAACTCATTGGTGTAACAGCTATTTTTGCTATCTTCGCCCTCGTTTTGGACATTTCATTTAGAATAGATATCAATTCCTGCTTTGAAGGAGTACAAGAGAAATCATGGTAAGAAATAATTATTGGCTTACTTATATCCCTTAGCAGATCATCCCTAGATTCGGTGTTGAACTCGATATCTATGTAATCGACATAATCAGATGCTTCCTGAAGAATGAAAAGGCGCTCTTCTTCGCTTCCTGCAAATTGGCCACCCTCCGAATTTAAGCGATTTGTGGCTATGATAGGCAAATGGGTTGCATTTCTCAGATCAGAAAGTGTCTTTATCGGATCTCCATCAATCAGATCGAGCCTTAGCTCAATCAAATCCGCTCCCTTGATAGCCCGAATATCTTCTAGAGCGCTATTGCCCAACGAGGCTACAATCCGTGGATTCAATTTATTCGCATTATTTCTCAATTATATTTTCCTCTATACTCATGCCGAAGTGTCTAGCTGCATCCTCTTCGTAGACCATCACCTGGTCTCCAACTTCAAGCTCAGTGACCGATTTAGGTTTCCCATCAGGTCTGACTAACTTAATTGTCTCTGCATTCTGAAGCAACGTGGTAATCTTCTCGCCGTTTAACTCGGCCTCGACAAGAATCATCGGTCTTCTTTCGATTTTCACACGCCCAACTATGGCTGTCCTGGCCAAGCCCTCTTTGCTCACTATCATAACTTCATCTCCCGATTTGAGCTCGGAAAGATACTTAGTTTTATCATTAACCTTTATGTAGGCATGTACCGCTCCCGCATTAACCCTAAAGGGTCTCGCTGCGACATAAGGGCTATCCTCAGATTCGCTATGCACTAAGAAAAAGGCCTTGGATTGAGAACCGATAAGCATGCCTTCGCCAACAATCATGAGACTAGCTGTGTCCACACAGACTCTGTCACCCATTCCTACGGCTTGGACATTGGTGATATTAGCGGATACTAACTCTAAACGTTCTTTTTCTGACTTTTCCGCCGCTTTTTGGGCTTTCTTTATTTCAGATAGATCCGACGTATCCAACAAGATGCCGTCTGCGCCATGCTCTAAAGTTGCTAAAGCAACCTCTGCCTCTTCAGAGCTGTTAACCCCGCTGATTATCTTTACGTTGGTGCCTTGTAAGCCTGCAATCATATTCTCCAGAGGAATGACTTTCCAGTCAGTTCCAATTACAAGCAAATAATCAACGTGCTTTCCCAGCTCAGTTGCAAATTGCTCGTATTTCTTGCCTGATATAACCACATAGGCTGCTTTATTACCATCAATTGTTTTAGCTAAGGCAATATCTTTGGATGTACCAGAATCTCGAGGAAGGGATAGGGATCCATCACCCTCGCCACCTTTGCCAATTATTAGAATGTCTTCAGATCCACGTTTAATGCCAAAACAAGCAACTCTAATTCCACCCAGCTCTTTTACACGATTAACATCCTCATTTTTAACCACAATGCAATCAAAACCAGATTCGAGTGCAGTAGTGATCTTTGGCTTGATATCCTCCCAAGTGCCTTCTGTGGCAAGTAGCCATTTCTCTTTCATATATGACATGTTTGCGCACCACTACAAATTTATTTTGCAGAAATTTTGTAGATTTGCTAGATTGCCAAAGCTATTGAATTAGTGGCTATCTGAAATTTGGTCTATTTTTAGTGATCCAGTTAAGCCTTCATATGCCAAGTAATATAGAATTATATGATGCTCTAAAGCATCGATAGCTGTCATTGTTTATCGATTCTCAAATATTGAGCGAATTAAGAAATTGAAATTTTAAGCCAGCATTGCAAAAGATTAAAAACTAGGCTATAAAACAAAGAATTATGAAAAATAGGTTGGTATACAGCCCTTTGACCATTTTTTTCATGTTTTTACTATCTTTTTTATTGATTTTTGTCGTTGGCTTTCTCTTTCTTGGATTAGCCAGCACCGCCTTCATGAAATCGGGTTTCTCATGGGGTTTTGCTCTCATATTGCTTATGGCGTCTCTGTTAGGAAGCGGTGTTAACATTCCCTTAGTTCGATTGGAGTCAAGCACTCCACTTGTAAGAGATTCGTGTATCCAGATAGTTGGAGTTACTTATTGCATCCCGGTTACGGAGGATTTGAAGGAAAGTACTATAATCGCAGTCAACTTAGGCGGAGCCATAATTCCTACCTTGATATCCCTTTACCTCATTTACAAATTTCCCGATTCTTTGTCTTACTCCATTATCGCAATTTTTTTAGTATCATTATTGATGTATAAAATTGCTAGGCCAGTCAAAGGGCTTGGAATAGTAACCCCTGCGTTGCTTCCGCCAGTTATCTCAGCAATTGTAGCTTTGATAATGACCAACATCTTCAACTCACCACATGATTATCGGTTTATTATAGCCTACGTTGGAGGCACATTGGGAACACTTATTGGAGCAGATATACTGAATATTAATAAAGTGAAAGACTTGGGTGCGCCTATTGCAAGCATTGGGGGTGCTGGGACATTTGACGGCATCTTCCTAGTAGGCATACTGGCTGTATTACTCGTCTAAGAAAGAGCTTTAACTGGTCGAACGAATTCAGTATTATGAGTTTAAGAGGTTTCATAGATAAACTGCGAGAGGCTTCTATTCTAAAGGAATCGCACGAGCCAATTTCGCCCATTCTGGAGGCCGCCAGATGCTCCATGGAGGAGGTCCCCATTCTCTTTCATAACATTGATGGCAAAAAATGCTGCCTTAATATTTTGTCTACTCGAGAGCATCTATCAATGGCTATGGGCATTAAATCCAAAGAAATCGTCCCTTATCTCGTCAACAAAGACTATAGTGGCCAAGTTAAAGAAGTAGATTCAGCACCCTTCCAAGAAATTATTTCCTTACCAGATCTTTCCAGGCTGCCCATATTAACTTATTTCTCAGGCGATGGAGGACCATATATTACTTCAGCTGTGGTCGTCACAAAATATAAAAATAAAATAAATGCTTGTGTCCATCGACTAATGGTCATCGGAAAGGATAGGCTTGCGGCCAGGTTGGTACCGGGCAGGCATACTTATGAGATCCATCAAGAGGCGCTGGTGAACGGAGATGATCTGCCAGTAGCCATAGCTATTGGTGTCGATCCAATAATGTTGATCGCTGCCTCAACTAGAGTCCCTCAAAATATGGAATTTCAGTATGCAAGTTCGCTGAGTGGCAGTCCCGTTGAACTTGTACGCCTTGAAAATGGAGTATCTGTGCCTCATGCCGAGATAGTGCTCGAGGGTTATTTAACTGCTGAACGGACCCAAGAAGGGCCCTTTGTTGACATCACTGGAACGAGAGATCTGATTAGGCAGGAGCCTGTCATTAAGCTCACCAAAATGATGACCTGTGAGGACTTCATATATCAAGGCCTAATTCCAGCAGGAGGGGAGCACAAGATGCTCATGGGCGTTCCTTATGAGCCACTGATTTTTAAAGCTGTTTCTAAAGTAGCGAAGGTCAAGAACGTTATGCTGACGGAGGGCGGATGTTGCTACTTCCACGCCATCGTTCAAATAGAGAAACAGACCGAGGAAGATGCCAAGAGAGCTATAGAGGCTGCCTTCCAAGCGCACGGATCTTTGAAGCATGTATTAATTATCGATAATGATATCGATATTTATGATCTGAGGGATATTGAATATGCCATAGCCACACGTATGAGAGGAGATGCTGATATCGTGATGTATCCCAATGTTCAAGGAAGTACCCTGGATCCTATGAGTGTGGATGGAATGACTACCAAGGTGGGAATCGATGCTACTGCTTCACTAGATAGACTATGGAAGTTCCAAAGAATAGCAAAAAGAAATGTGAATAGCCCAACCTAGATCTGTTCGGGCAAGATCTGATTAAATGAGCCGTTCTTAAGATTATGATAAAATTGAAAAATCACTGAATACATAATGCAATTAAAATTTTTGCCCAATAGTTCACGAGGTAAGATGTTATGGAAGATACAGGCTTCGAAACAAGCATAAATAGCTTGGTATGCATAGAAATTTCCAAGCGAGATTTGATTCGATTGAAAGATCGCATCAATTATTTAAATGCGGGTATGCTAAACCTGGAGAGTGAGCAAAGAGCCCTGCAGAAACGATTCTTCGAACTAATAAGGGAGATTGAGGTACTAAAAGCTTTTTTTGATGCATCTTTTGGAGAGCATATCAAAAGCTTACTGGACGCCGAAGAAACGAAGACCGAACAAAAAGATGAAACATATCGAGCTCAAAGAGCTCCGAATCGTATTACTCTTGGAATTAATGAGATTACCCGGGAAAAGATATTGACAATAATGGATGTCATAAAGCGCATTTCTGATGAAAGCCAAGGATCTGCGTCAAAAGAACTTGTCCAATCCAGAGTAGAGGAGATTGGAATATCTGGCGAAGATTTTGAGGACGTTCTAAGCAGACTTAGAAGAGCCGGAGCCCTTAGGGAGTCCGATGGGAAACTCCAGTTGATTTGAAATTTCTAAAGGAAAGCTCTGCTCTTGTTTATGCTTTATCGACGTATGCGCAGATCTCTAGGTGTAACCGGATATTGTAATTCGTTGCAAGACCTAGCAATATGAAGAGGTCCAGTGTACAAGTTCGATCAATAGGTCATTCATTTCAAATATTGATGCTTGTTTCTCTCAAACACTCTCTCTCTAAATAAAGTAGTGCTTGGCACCTGCGATGACCTTGTGCTGCTAGCTATAGCAACTAACCGTACTTTCTCCCTGAAATCAGGTCTAATCCTTGCCCCCCAAATTATATTGGCTCCAGGATCCAGCTCTTGAGTCAATGCCGAGGCTATTTCTGTGGCATCTTTGAGCGTCAAATCTCTGCCGCCAGTTATATGCAGAAGGCAGCCTGTTGCTCCATGGTAGTCAACATCAACTAGCGGATTCTTGAGCGCATTTTTTACAATTTTCTTTGGACCTTCTCTCAGATCCATTTCACCCACTGACATGAATAATGTTCCACCAGCCTTCATTATGGTCCTCAAATCAGCAAAGTCGAGGTTAATGAGCGAAGGCTGAGTAAGAGTATCAACAATTCCCATTATCGTCTCAGCAATTATCTGATCCACAATAGAGATCGCCTGTGCAGGAGGAAGATGCGGTACAAACTCAAGGAGCTTGTTATTATCAATTGCTATAAGAGCATCTGCTTTTCTGCGAAGCGACTCTAGCTCATCTTCGACTAATTGAACCTTTGCCCTATCAATGCAGAAGGGAGTTGAGACCATGCCAACTACTATAGCCCCATTTTGCTTGGAAATCTCGGCAACAATTGGAGCTGCAAATGTACCAGTTCCATCACCCAAGCCTGCCACCACAAAAACCATATCGGAGTCCCTAAGCGCCAACTCCAGAATAGATCGATCACCCTCAGAAGCCCTGCACTCAAAGTCCCGGCCGCCCGCAGCTCCATTACCATTTGTAAGGGCCCTGCCAATAAGGATCTTTTTTTCCGCTTCCGATAAAATCAAGTGCTGATTGTCAGTATTTAAAGCTATAGTTTCAGCCCCGATAAATCCCAAGTGGACAAGTCTATTCAAAACATTAATTCCTTCACTGCCACAACCTACAACCAATATCCTTGGAATTCCGAAAAATTTTTTGGTTTTATTTTCAGGAAAATTGATCGGGCCTTGTTTCAAACATTCCATTCCGTTCCCCTTCCTGCCACCCCAAAAATAAGAGCACCATATTTCAAATGATATTTATAGTAGATAAGAGTGAGGACTCCTATTAACCTGCATCAGCAATGAAATATCAAAAATCAGGGTTCATTTCTATTCTCTTGACGTCCAAATTTTCTTGAATCCACTTTTTTTTGTTATTGTTCGATAGCTACCGCTAAGTCTAAATGACTCGGGC
>JALHSR010000126.1 GCA_022865315.1 Methanotrichaceae archaeon
CTCTTCATCTGGCTTAAACTCTGCGAGGTAGTGTCCTGTTCCATAACCAGCTGGAAAAGAAAGATTTAAGGTATCGAGAGAGTGCAATTGCACGTCAAGTTCTTTAAGAGTTTCACTTCCTACGTTTTTCAGTTTCAATGTTAGCCAGTGTGTTCCTTTAGCCACATCCGTAGGGCTCAATTCATACTGGATAGGATACTTTGTTCTCAACACTTTTTCCACTTCCTTTCATCTTGTAAACTCAACTTTACGCGTTCGCGTGGCCGTATATTCAAATGCCTCACTACTGGTACCCATTCTTGTTGAGTTGCACTGCTCCCCAAAATATATTATCATCTTTAACTATTTATGATTGGCGTACAATAACTTACCGACTCGCTTAAAAGATCGAATAAATAGAAACTTCTGGATGCACATAATAAATGATAGATTACTATATTCCAACAGTTGAGACTACGAAAGGTGTAACCTACCAGCAGCATACAACTCAAATTCCCTTCCGAACAGCTCCCTTTCCAAAATTCTCTGCTTAATCATCTCAGCCGTATGTGATAACTGAATATCATATATCTCGGCCAGGATCTCCTTTGCTGCCTGCAATTCGAATATCTTGGGATTAACCAAATCACAATGGATACCCCAACCGCTACGCATAGACCTGATCATGAGAACGCCTCCAATGTGGACTGATTCACGAGAAAAAGAGACGCTTTCAACGTTACTAGGAGGAGGCGACGATGATAATTTTATATCTAATTGTGAATTAAATTTTAAAATCGATTTTAAGCACAAAAGTTGCTCGGGGTTAAACACAAAAGCCCATATGTGGGCATCAAACAATCCCTATGGACGATAGGATGCCATCTCGCATCCAATATAGCTCTGGGATCGATGCCATCTGATCCTTCATCTTCTGCCATGTCTTAGTCGTCAGCTTGGGTGAATCTTTCAGTATCTTCATTGAAGCAGAAAACATGATCGTCTAATTGATCTAATCTTTCAGGAAGGGATCTATGCTAGGCGAGTACAGCAGCATCGTAGCCCCATAGGAAACTTGCTTCAAGGCTCTGGAGATATACTCAGTCATCTCCTTGGCATCCTCATATACAATGAGGGATCGTGTTCGATAATGATGAGGCTACGATGAGCATTCTCGAGCATGGCATCAGATGAAAGGTGGTGAGACCTCTTCTGTTCCTTGGCGCGCGGGATTGACCGAGCATGAAGGAAAACCTGACTTTCTCGGAAGAGGTCAGAGGAAGTATTTTAAAGAAAAGGCCTCAAAGTATGATTGCAACCCATCGCTTTGGGCTTATTTGGCGGCATCTGGGACTACAATAATATGCCCTGGTGGGTTGGAATGCTGCTCCATCCAAAAATGTTGATGCATGATCCATATAGCATAGCTGAGACATGTAACAAATGTTTTGACAATTATGATGAATTGATAATGAGGACGCTTGAACACCCCATATGCTATCCAAATCGGCTATATTGCCGCGATTCTGACGACGATAGGCTTCCTGCCGCAGTTGATCAAATTATACAAGACAAAGCGAAGAGGAAACGTATCGATACTGACACTCATGCAGTATCTCGTTGGGAATGTGTGTTGGATTTATTATGCAATTTATATAAACAGTCCAGTGTTGCTATATCCTGGTATCGTATGTTGTATAATTATATTTGCGACGGTTGTGTTGTGGGTTCATTATCCTAAAAATGGAGACATATGATATTGGGAATAATCTGTAAAAAGTAAGAAAAGATCTTGCATAAATTCTCTGCATTGCTACTCCTAACGTAGCATATATACTTGTCAAAATATACGTTTTTTTTTTGCCGCACTCAGCTGCTACCTGCCAAAAAATTCTCCTCGCTATCGAATATTGTAAACGAGATACAAATAAGTAGCGACTGCAGGCGCAAATTGAGAAAAACGGCCGCTAGGTTAGTTTCATGTGGACGTCTCAAGAGACATGGATCACACTGACTGGACAGTCCTCGCACGCTTGCATTATGCAATCAACCATGTCATCTGGTGCTTCACCTTCTCCGACTCCTCCTGTCCTATAGCTTTCTATGATCTGGCTGAGGTTATCTTCAGGATTCTCTTCAAAAAACTCAGGACAATCTTGCCAGCATGAACCGCAGCTCGTGCAACCATCACGGTCTATTACCACTTTTATCATGATATCTACTATCCCTTATTACCTTCTCGATCGGATATTTCTTGTTATTCTCTTCGAGTTTCTTTTTAGCAGCTTCGATGAGATCGATGCCGAGGTCATGCGAAATAAGGAGGTATTGATTCATAGATCCTTAATATCATGGAGATGTTTTTTATGTGTTCATTGGCTCCGCTGCACTGCTAGCTTGAATCCATAATCATAAGATATATACGTCATTTAGTCATTAAGATATCTAGTGAAAATGGATTTAATCGCCACAATTGCCATTGGAGTCTTTGTTGTTTTAATTATGATTCCACTTGAGGACTCCTATTAACCTGCATCAGCAATGAAATATCAAAAATCAGGGTTCATTTCTATTCTCTTGACGTCCAAATTTTCTTGAATCCACTTTTTTTTGTTATTGTTCGATAGCTACCGCTAAGTCTAAATGACTCGGGC
>JALHSR010000127.1 GCA_022865315.1 Methanotrichaceae archaeon
AGCTCTAAGTGTTCAAAGGTAGGCGTGACTATCTCCGCGTAGCCCCACCTTTCCAGCTCATCCTGCATCTTCCTTCTTGCTGCTCCTCTTCGCCAAGCTTCTTCTGGAAGGAAATCTCTCGTGCCTCTCGGTCTCTGGACGGTCATATTCTTAGGAAAATATCACAAAACGCCCTTATAGTTTATGCATGTACCAAAGTTGGATGAAACAAATGCTAGGTGCATCGCTGATAATCCTAGGATTACTTTGTATCTCAGCATCCCTGCTGCTTACAGGCTTCAACGGCAATGCAGCAATTGGAGGAGTAATTTTTGTTGGCCCAATTCCGATAGTGTTCGGTTCCAGCCCGCAGATGGTGATTGCCTCAATTCTAATATCAATAGTTTTCATTATTATATCATTATTTTTATTTAGGGGTTGGAGATGACGGCATTATTTATTATTGGGTTAGTCCTAATACTTCTTGGTCTAGCGATTATGATTCTATCGATTTTTCCAGATCACACTGCTAAGAGCGGGTATCACAAACAATTTGATCGTAAAGAGCCAAGAATTCGGAAAAATGGGCATCGGATTAGAGGAGGAGCTGTCATAATGGTCGGGCCCATACCAATAGCTGTGGGTTCGGATTCTAGGATAGTGCTTCTACTTATGTTTATGGCCTTGACGCTAATGATAATTTGGATCTTATTTTTAAAAGCCTAATCAAAGTTTATTGAAATCGATATATTGTTACCTCTTGATGATCCGTCCCTTCAATCAAGCTTTTCTTGCACTTCAGAGAGATAATTAATTATCTGGACTGGCTTAATAATGATATCAGAATTGGCTACGGCACTTCCACCTGGAACATTGTTTATGGCAGTTACCGTTATTCCAGTCACCTCAATGTTAAGATAATTGCCTGGATTTTTGTCTAAGAATGCTGAATTTCCATCAGGTTTATACTGCCCATCTGACTTTTTCAAACCTGATTCAACCGCATTTTCTACAAATCTCTCGAGAGCATAATCATTTTCGAATACATTTTTATTATCTCTTGGCATACCTCTAACTTGGATATCAACAAAATTGGCCTTTTTAGTTTCGTTTGTTTGAAGATCTTCATAAATGATATTTCTGTTATCGATACAATTTATTGCTGTAAGATCCTGAACAATTTTTTGGGGAGTGGATTGATTCAAGATTATCTTATCATTTGACTGCATGTCTTGAGCTAAGACAAAATCGCTTTTTTTACCAAATTTTGATGCCCATAATTCAGAAGGCTTCATCATTTCTAGCAAAATACCTAAGTTATCATTATTCTCTGTTGGTAGATTTATGCGATTTATGAAATTCGAATGATACATCTTCATTTCATAGAGAGGATCTGCTGAACTTGATGCTTGTGCTAGCACAAGATCACAAAGATTGATATTAAGTATAATAAATATAATTACCGCCAGCCCGAGACTGGCGGATCTTGGCATTTGAACCATACGACATATCCCTATTTGGAGATAATACCAATTTATGCCTGGTTAGTCACGATTTTGACATTGTTCGTTGAAGTCGCTGCACCAAACGCAAGTGCATTTCTATTTCCAACGGCAATTGTCTCCAAATTGTTCTTGATGCAACAATCTTTGCAGGGAATGCTTGGATCTATTTGGCAGCAAACACAGGGACCTGTGTCCTGATTCTTCTTGATCTCCAAGTTATTTGTTGCAAAAGCTCTTTGTGCAAAAATCCCTACTGGCCAACCATTAGCCAATGCGAAATCATTTCCAACTTGAACTTGGTCTACATTGGTGTCGCCATCCAGCGCAAATACACCGCCTTCTGTCTCAAATATGCCTTGCCCTAGAATATCCGTTGCACCAGTTCCCACTTGAGCCGTAGCTGTAGCAGCGAAAGCTACCGCAACCAAAGCCAGCAAGAACAACAATCCTACTTTTTTCATTTATTCACCCCTTAAAACTTTTTAGATTAAAACTAAATAACTTGCTGATATATTTATACGTTTTGGTGCTTTTTTTAACCATTTACGAAGAATTTTGTTGATATTTTCAATAAAAAATTTAACACCGAATATTCAAGACCAATAATAAGAGGCGAATAGCATTTGATTATAGGAGATGTAGGTTGCAGAAATGTATATTGGAATATAATCAGAACTAATGGAAACATTAAATGCTAAATAAAAGCATAATAAAAATAATATTATAATTAGAGTGCGCTTCAGAAATTGGTTAGTAAATTTATGATACTTAAATTATTATTTAAGTTTCTCGCCAATCTCATCGTCAGGACCAATGAAATTAATGTACTGGACGGAATTCAAAATAATATCGGAATCCGCAATGGCATTTCCATTTTCCATCATATTAATGGCAATTACAGTAATGCCTTTAACCTCAATGCCCATAGAATTGCTGGTTACTCCTGATTCCAGAGGGCCTTCGTACCCCAGGTTTTGCTTCTTCTTATTATTCAAGGCCACTAATCCACCCAACGCTTTCGGACACCCTGGAACTATATTCTCCTTCATAATTTGAGGTCCTGAATTAAGCTGACAGGAGCTTAAGCATGTCGTTGGACGCAAAAACTGGGCATGAAATTCTTTAATTTGAAGCAGCGAATCAGATGTAGATTCTGCTTTGCATAGAGGACTAGAATAAATTAATAAAAAAACAAACCCAACCAACAACAAGTTGGTGGGTTTTAGGATCTTTTTCATGTGCGCGCCACTCGGTCAGAGAGATGTCCTCTTGATGCCTCTAAGTTTGAGTAGCCACTATTTTTACGTTGTTAGTCGCCCATGTTGATGGGCCGATGGCCGTAGCCGTTCGGGAGCCCACTTTGATCTGTTCTATATTAACCACCGAACAGCCATTCTTGCAGGCTTCGCAGTCAAGACCTACTGAATTCTCTGTACAGCAGGGGGAACAATTGTCAACGGCGTGTTGACTCTTCTCTATGAGCAAATTGTTCGTCGCGTGAGGATCAGCTGCCCATCCCCAACCAGGACCATAAGCAAACGCCTTGTCATTCCCAACTTCAAGTTGGTCAATGTTTGTATCCTGACCAGCTACGAATGTTATTGGATTGCTCAGAAACTCTGCTTGTCCGAGAACGCTACAGTCGTCGCATCCGGAATTCTGTGCTATAGCCACAGCCGCGAACGATGCCAAAACCATGGCTACTGCCAAAATCACTGCCATTTTTTTGATAGTCTCACCCCATACATCCTTTAATTTAAACGTGTGTATGCATTAATTGTACTTATATTTTTTGGTAAGACATATTAGAATCAAGATTTCACCAATGGACATTCTATTCCATATATTTCAACCTTTTTAGGTATTGAAGTGAAATATAAGATTACATGCTGAAAAAGGGATTATTTAACGCCCATTTAATCTTTTTAGGTATGATTTTGTGTTAAAGCAAGAATTCTGGGATCAAATTTGGAAATAGAGTTTGATAGACAATATAATTATTTTGGTATGCTATATTATAATAAAGTTTAGACTGTCTTGACTAGGATGTTGTTGGGGCATACAAATAACAATTTGAAAGTTTAAGCTACGCTCTTTCTGCCCCTTCTTTGCTACCCTTCTAAAAGTATAATATGGATGAATGTATATAAATCTTTTTCTAAGCAAACAAGAGTTTCCTTACCTTCATAGTGGCCAAATCCACTATGGGTACCGCGGCAGGAGTGGGATGGATATTCATTTTTTTCTGAAACTCCGTTTGAGCTTGCCAGGTTCCACTGTTTATGACCGCCACTCCCTTATAACGCGCGATGCCCACCGTGTGAACATGCCCGCAATGAAGTATAGCCGGTAAACGCGAAATAACATAATGATCCTCTTGCTCCGGAGCAATGGATACCCGGCTGCCATAGATTGGAGATAAATGCCGTCTCCTCAACATCTCTACCATAGCTTTCTCCGGAGATGCGTAAGAGAGTCCAGGAATTCGTAGGACGAAATCATCTATGCTACGACCATGATATATCAAAAAGGGAATGCCACCAAGACAAATCCGGGTGGGATTTCCCACAAAAGTAAAATCGCTTCTGAAAAACTTGCAAACCGTCTCTGGCAATGCCGGTTGGGGTTCCGCCTGCCTAACTATGTCATGGTTGCCTGGTGAAATTACTATATTTATCCCTTGACGAATGCTATTAAAACATTCAGCAGCTTTCTGATACTGCTCATAGATATCTTTTATAGCCAGGTCGGACTCTTGACCAGGATAGATGCCTATTCCGTCTGCAACGTCGCCTGCTACCACAATATGATCGACTTGCGAAGCTAAACCTGATGGATCATCGACATCGCCATTCAACCAGCTCACGAACCTCAACCAAGCTTCCTCCATGAAAAATTTGCTGCCTACATGTAGATCAGATAGAAGCAGAGCGTAACCTCTGCCGTTTTCTAGGATTTGATTTTGGTTTGGTACGTCTGGCCAGATAAGATTCTTAACGAATATCCTTCCATTTCCGTCTGACATGCCCGTCACACCTAGAACTTCATCTGGCAAGATAAACGAGGACTTTTCGAATATCTCTGAGTCCTTTTGAATTAGAGCTGTAACCATCCCTGTCGGGTCCTCCAGCTCCACTATGCGGTTTCCTTTATGTGTTGTTTTCACATCCATAACCATGCCAATTATAGTGACCTCTCTGCCAGCCGTATTCCTTCTCAAACTCTCCATGGGCCTGGCACTAAGCCGATTAGCAAGTATCTCACGAAGTTTTGCATAACGATCTCGAAAATATCTTACAAAATCGTTGTATTCTCCAGTGCAGGTTGAACGGCCTGTTATATCAGCCCCTATTTCGATATCTTGATTTAATTTAGCCGTCCCCGCAAGTGTATATGGCGTACAATGATCCAACGATTCCTGGTTGTTTTTTGAATCAAAAAAAAGAGTGCTCTTTATCCCGGTTGGGGCTAATGATGATTGTCCTAGGTTCGAAATGTGGGAAGAATCTATAACGGATACTGCTAGATCAAGGTTGCTCAGAAGAGATTTTATTAGCTCCTCTTTAGCAGGATGAGACTTAATCAGTTCAAGAGCTTTGGGATCTAGCTGGTAGCCTTGATCAGCAAACCTCTGCACAATCTCAAACATTGAAAGAGTATAAGAATGTACAGGCTGATAAATCTGGCCGATGAATATCAAAGAGCGGCTAGACAAGCTACCAGGGTTTGTCAACGATATACTTTTTGTAATAATTGTAGTGGGGATTGTCTCGATTCTCTCTCAGTTAGCGTTGGGCTTGTGGACTCCTATGGTTGCTGTAGAGTCGGGAAGCATGGTACCTAACCTGAACATTGGCGATATTATAGTAGTACAAGGAGCTTCGCGGACAGATGTAATTACTTGGGAACGAGGAGAGGAGATTGGTTATAAGTCCTTTAATCTCCCAGGCGATGTCATACTTTACAGACCTTATGGCAAGGATAAACCAAACCTCTTGGACCAAGGAAAGTCCATACTGGGTCTTTCCATATCCCCCAAAAAAGCCACACCTATAATCCATCGGGCACTATGGCATATTGAAGAGGGGGAACCCATGTGGAATGGCGGCCCTCCAGCAACATTTTCGGGTTATATTACGAAGGGAGATCACAACGAGTTAATAGACCAACAGGCGGGTCGAATCTTTGGCTTGACCAATCTTACATATTTGGCCGAACACAAGAAGGAAATCAGAAAAGTCGGTAACTCCACTTTTCTGGATGAGGGAACTGGATTAATAATCTATGAGATCGACAACAAGAGCTATGTAGGTGAGGGCATAAGTTATCTTACTCCAGTCAAACAGGATTGGGTAATAGGCGTTGCTCGTGCCAAAATCCCAATAGTGGGATATATCAGGCTTCTGCCCAACATCATAGCTGGTCAGATCCAAAAGCTGCTCAAAGGTTAGATTTTTCTGGCCACCACAGCTAGATGGTCGTGATGATAAGGATGCAGATCTGATGTAATAAGAACCTCCAAGCCGTTGAGCTTCTCAATTTCTCTGCTATAGATCTCTTTTGGCGAGGCTACAACATCTATGGATCTAGCTTTTATCATCAAAATCAAAATACCTCGTGGCTGCAGGTACATATCACAATTAAGGCTAGCTATCTCCGATTGATTTCTCTGAGCAACATCCTGATAAATCAGATCTACTTGTTCCACCAAACGACAATAACTCTCAGGCTTCGACGCATCAGCCAAAACTGGAACTATATTATCTCGGATTTCGCAGAGCCTTAGCAGGTCTTGCATGGTACGAGGAGAGAATTCAACCGCATAAACTAAGCCATGGCGCACAATGTCACTTATGTGACTGACCGTTGTTCCCGTTGCTGCTCCTAGGTAAAGGACCTTGGATGTTTCATCAAGAATTTTTTCCTTTCCCAACCATTTTTTTGGTCCAACTTTCAGAAAAAGCGCGGAAAACTTGGACCTATTAGGATCCCAGAGACGATAGCCTTCTACAAAACGTTCTCCATAAACTGATATGTTTGTATCCGATCTGGTGGCCAACCTTTTTTGACCATCAAGCTCCAAAAGGTAGACTCCAGGCAGGACCTCCTCAGGCATGGCTATAGCTCTTTACCCATCGAAGTAGTTGTAAGCTTGACATGTTTCACACCTTTAAGGGACATCATCTTCTCAGCCGCCTTCCTGACATCTAATCCGTCTCCCTTGAGCACTACTACTTCCAGACAATTATCGTGATCTAGGTGTACATGTAAGCTAGATTGTATAATGGAACCAAACTCATGCCGAATATCGGTTAGGTTGTCCACCAGCCCTCTTTGAGAATGGGCGTATACCAAAGTTATGACACCTACGCGCTCGCCATGAACATCGGTCATCCATTCATAATGAACGATATAGTTCCTGATGGCGTCTCTGATGCCCTCTGATCGGGAAGAATACCCTCGTTGCAATATTATATTATCGAATCTTGTTAGCAGTTTCTCGGGGAGCGAAACGCCAATTCTCATCAGCTCTTGTTCCATATTTAATCGCACTCTTTACTCACATCAAATAGTAATAAATTTAATGGAAAGATATCAAACTGCGAACCGCAAAAGATTTCCCTTTCGATCTCGCAGTTAGGGTATTATGCCCGATATCGCGCTCATTGGCGAAAGAAATTTTCTTTATGAAAAGTTATTCCAAGAACTAGGTGTAACATATCAGTTTATGCAAGCAAGCGTATTAAATAGCCCGTTCTTGCCTCAATTCAAAATGATCATGATTCCATCTGGATTCGCCAATCCTCAATACTCAAACATTCTTCCGTCTTTGAAGAGCCTAAAATCTAAATTGGCAGAGTTCGTAAACAACGGGGGCATCCTCACAATCTTCGGACCTCTCGTTCCAGAATATGACTACGATTGGCTTCCCATTTCGCTCAAATATATATGCGAATACGGCCCAAAAGATGTTCAACTTTCAGAGCATGAATGTGCCTGCCTCTGCGATACCCTCCGACCAGAATGTGACGGATATCTGATGCCAGGCGAAGGTTTCAATACAGTTTTAGACGATGATAAAAACCGACCAATAATTGTTGCGGGAAATTATGGAAAAGGCATGATTGTGGCCACCACTGTCCATGAATTTCCTGCAGCTAGATACATCCGATGGGCGTTGAACAAAGCAATACCAGCCAAGACTTAATATGGAAACTGAGATCCCCCAGAAGAGAAGCTATCTGCGAAAAGATATCGAAAAGGCTCTAAAAGAAAAAGGCATTGTCCTCGAGAGAAGGATTTCCCTATTCAATTTAGATACCAATGAAGTCTATCATTTTGATGACTATTATGATGCTATAGATTTTATAAAAGGTAAGAAAAGCAGGTGGTATTTAACTTATAACAATGTAACTACTAACTGTTTATCAAAAGAAAAGTAATTCATGAAAGATTGCTTAGCCGCAATCGTCCTCTTCACCCCCATGACATAAAGGGACTTGCCAACGCGTGAGCACCATGACTTTGATTCTTAATACTTTATTAGAGTTTAGTCTCCAACTTGCCTGATCTTTTTCTCGAACATTTTACTGGTGACAAAGTGAAATGCTTCCCTTCTGTTTCTGCACCGTTCTCATAAAATCTATTTCCTAAAGGTTCTACCAACTTTGGGAGTGTTAATATAAAAGATGCAAAAGTCCATTTTTGGTATAATTCATAAAAATACTGCAATAATTGAATTTTCAACAAATACTCTTTTATTTTACTCATTAGAGTTATTAAAATAATTATTCGAAATAAATTTTAAGGATATTTATAGATAGATTAAAACATTATGAATCAGAATTGTGCAATGGGTGATCAAATATGCTAGAAAAGGTTCTCGTTCCCACGGACTTTTCAGAGTATTCGCAGAAGGTTCTTGAGTGCATAAAGGAGTTCCCTGAATTAAAAGAAGTGGTGCTCTTACACGTTATAGGTCCATCGGGTATTTTATCGAGAGTAAGAGATGCGGATCCGGTTGCACGGATCAATGAAGCTGAGACAAAATTGGGTCAACAAAAAAAGTTTTTGGAAAATCACGGCTTCAATGTCAAAACGATAGCAGAGTCCATAACGGAGGGTGATGTTTCAAGAGGGATACAGAAAGTGGCAGATGAAGAAAAGGTCTCATTGATCGCGATGGGCGCGCGAGGAAAGGGGGTCGTCGAAGATATCTTTTTGGGAAACGTCGCCAAAAATGTCTTGCGGTATGTGAATGAGAACTTATTGCTCATGCGATACAATACTTTAGAAGGTAGTTGGGGACTTCCTTTGGAGAAGTTTTGCTCTAAGCCATTCTCAAAAGTACTCTTTCCGACTGATCTATCTGAACCTGCTGCAGAGGCCATCTCTTTCATCAAAGGAATTGAAAGAGTAGAAGAGATATTGCTACAGCATGTGGTCTATAGTGGAGAAACCTGGAAAGAGATCGAAGCTCATGTTGAGGAGGCAACTAAGATTCTAAATGCCCTCGGAAAGGAGATCGAGAAGGCTGGCCCGAGAGTTAAGGTTCATGTCAGCGCAGGGAGCCCAGCTGAGGAGATAAGCAACCTCGCTAAAGAAGAGAGTGTGTCGCTAATTGCTATGGGTTCCTGGGGAAAGGCCTATCGAAAAGGCTCATTGAACCAATTGACAGTGGGAAGCACTGCCTATGATGTTGCAAAAAAGGCGGACCGCCCTGTTCTAATAGTTAGGGCTGGGCGTAATGTCTAAACGGTGATTCTTTCAAAGATTATTCCGCAAAGCCAAATTCGTATCATTGAAGAATATAATTAGATGGAGAATGGAGACACAAAGCCAATAGAATAATTAAGCTCTGTATCGCCTTACAATCCAGACTTCGTACAAGCGAGAAACCCAGCTTTGAATTGGCTTAAAAATTAAAATAAGCAGCTGATGAAAAAGATTAATATTAGATCGAACATAAACGCGCAGGGAAGGGGATCATGGAAAAAGAACGGTTAGACAGTTTTTGGCATATATATTACGGTACTCCTTCTGGATTACTTGAGTGAGATTTTTTGGGAGTATCAATAGTTTAATGCGCTATTTTTAATTTCAGTAGCTGCGGAACTCTATTAATTCGATGTATAATAGTCGAGAAGAGTTGCCGATAGAAGCAACCTGGGGTGGCAAGTATGTTGGATGGTGACCCGAACAGGAATATCAATAAATTTGGAATATTGTTGGTCGTTCCCTCGCAAAAACTTCTCTCAAAATATCGTTGAGGTAGGATCATTGAATTTTATCGATTTTTTTTTATTGAATTCATCATTTAAAGTATTAATCTCCTAGATAAATACCAAACCATGAATATAGTTGGATCAAAAAATATATGAAACTAAAAATGAGAACTACAACGACAATTAAGTTCTCCTTAAATACTTCCATTGTATTCTTGATTTCAGCTTGAATTTTATCTTTATTGGCCATATCTATCTCACTGTATGTTCTAAAAATTAGTATTACTATTTGGGATCGATGGTGAGGGGATAAAGGTGATAATCATTTTCATGAATTATAAAAAAATGAGACGATCAAGAAGCATTGAATCCATTGGATGAGGCAAGCCCGGTATCGCCTCTCCACGCATTCACCACGGCCCTTTCATCCAAAGCTGACTAAAAACAAAAACAATCCAAACGATCAATACGACAATTCCTAATGTTGCTCCTGCGAGCACTAATCCCTCATCTGCATCCATATGCCTCACCTATCAAGCAAATTTTGATTATGTGCTATTATTATTCTCACGTACCTTATATCATTCATAGTCTGTCGCTTGTCAGCTGGTCCTTAAAGGTATATCGATCTCTGACCTTATATAACGCATCATGCACAGGATTATACACTCCACGGCTAGATTCTGGCTTTGGTGGCCTCATGAAGCTATTCCACCCCTAAAATTTTGACTGCAACACCATGGTTATATATATCCAAAAAGTCGTGATTGCCATCAACCAATAGCCAAGCGACCGAATGCTCATTTTTTTACCACCATTTGAAGTTATAACTAATTCAATTAGATAAATCTCCTAGCCGTAAGCTCTCTCACTCCCGCAGACCTCTTTCGGTTCCAGCTTCATCAATTTCCCCATTTCCCTATATTTAGAACAATTTTTTGACTAAAGCCACATATAACGTACACCATACTATACCAATTGTAAGAAGGGTTTCGATGATTTCCCCCAAAGCATAATAGCTTTCGACCAAAATAACCAATATGGCCATGATAGCAAGCAATGCAAATCCCTTATTGAACTTCAATTTTTCAACCCCATCGAATCATATCTGAAATTTGGATCCCCTGCACCACCACGGTTTCATTTAAATTATCGATCCTCTCGTGATAGGGAAAACACGAGTCCTAGTCTCAATATTCCATTTAACATACAAGAACCCTCAATGCACTTCCTAACGCGGCTAAGTGGCTGGCTCTTTTCTGTAATCATCGTCTCATCCAAGTTTTCGGTTCATCTCGTTCTAATTCACAATAACGTCTTTTTGATTAATCCAATTAAGCAATCCATCCATATATCAACTCAATGATCAAATACGAGGCCAAAAACAATAGGCCTAGCAATACGGATACTCCAATTAAGATTCGTTCTTCCTTTTCTTCGCCGTACGCAGAGAAATCCGCGGCAATCTTCTTAAGATTGCTATCCATCCAGGCAGCAAAGCTCATTAACGGCCCCTCAACGAAACGCATAAACTTTGCGCCTGCAATCCTAAACGGCCAATCTGAATCAAGATTAATCTTCCTTTGTTCAGGTGGATATAATCCGGATTTTATGAGAACGACGAATGCTAATGAAGCGAACAATAGCAGCTGGAGTTGACCTATCATATGAGGCGCTGTATACGGTTCAAAAACCACAGGATAAGGAAGAATCTGATAGAGTGGATATGGATAAACGCCGATAAAAATACATAAAACTGCCGCTATACCCATGCTTAATAGCATATTGAATGGGGGGTCTCTCGCATTTAAGTTGGCGTCCTCAGCAAAAAAAGCAAAGAAGGGAACCTTTATGCCAGCGTGGTGAAATACACCCGCCGAGGCAAGTTGCAGAAGAAGAAATACGAAAGCCATACCCAATCCTGCAGTTGCATCGATAACCATTGATTTGGTTACAAAACCGGTAAAGAATGGAAATGCCGATATTGATGCAGCACCCACGAAACAAAAAGCGGTAGTTAACGGCATAGTTCTATATAATCCGCCCAGCTCTGTGCACTTGGCTGGTCCCGTCCGATAGAGCACACTTCCCACACACAGGAAAAGTAGTCCCTCGAACAGTATGTTTCCAAATGCATGAGAAATAGCACCATTCACGGATAGTGCGGTACCTATTCCGATGCCGCATAACATGAATCCCACCTGATTAATGAGGCTGTAGCAAAGTACCCTCCTTAAGTCGTTCTCGAGGACAGCATAGAAAATAGGATATACAACCATCAATGCCCCTAGCCATATGAGAACATCAAAACCCTCAAAGCCTCTTGCTAAAGCATAAACTGCCGTCTTGGTGGTAAAGATAGATAAAAATACTGTACCTACAACAGTTGACTCAGGATAAGCATCGGGCAACCAAGCATGCAAAGGAGGGACAGCAGCATTTATTATAAAGCCTATGAAAATTAATAGAGAAGGCAAATAAACACTATTTGAACCCAAATTGAAGGCATTAAAGTCGACAGAGCCCGTGTTTCCAATATATGTAATAATGCCCGCCAGCAGTATTATGCCACCAGCAACGTGCCACATAATATATCTAAATCCTGCCCTGCGTGCTTTATCCGTCCCTCCATGCCAAATAATGAGCGTGGATGCGATCGCCATTATCTCCCAAAAGATATATAGTGTGATCAGGTCGCCCGCGAAAACCACTCCGAGCGCACTCCCCACATATATGTACTGGGACATGTGTTCAACGCTGCTTTTTGCGTTTAGTGCATAAATAGCCACGATTAGCGCCGCGAGGGTAAATATAAGTCCAAAAATGAAACTTAGTTTGTCCACCCTACCGAAGATAAGCTCGTATTCCAAAAACGGAAGACGCCATGTAGAAATGGGAATATCTCCAAATACGCCCATTTTCATGAGAATAACATCTATAAGTGCTGCTGCCGGGAGAATAAGCAGATATCCTTGTTTCCACTTACCTCTAAAAAGGGGTATGAGGAAAGCTCCAAAGATTAGTATGAATCCAGGATGCAACCACTGAATCACTCTTACATCCCCTCTTTCTTCTCATAATAATCCTCTTCCTTCGGAAGCCAAAGACGCAATCCTTTCGCAAAATAAATAAGAAAAACACATGCGGCGAAGCCATATACCGCATAAAATGCTGTTAGCTCTTGCCACGGGAACACGATATGCCACTCAGCAAATAAACCTACTACAACCATCGTAATAAGGGTAAAACCATAAATTGCGAGGAATAAATCACGATACCGATGACGCGGTTCTTTAGCCCCAAAATTAAGAAGGACATATGCAGTAAATCCCAATATAGCGAGAGCTGTTAGAACGAAAACGGATAGCATTATTTCCATTTTGTCATCTCCTTAACCGTATATGCGAAGTTTGATCACCCATTTTTTTTTATTAGTATCATAATATGCCTATAGCCACTGAAACCATAAATGCAAAATATAACAGGCTTACAACTAGCAACACATAACCGAGGATTTCAGAGGAAACGCCATAATAGGTATGCCAAAAGTACTCGCTTCTTTTCCTGCTTTCCTTTTCTTCAGCAATAGTTTCCATATAATCCCCCCTTAGAATTCCTATATGTGTTTCCAGTAATCTTGGATAAAGAATCCATCTCACACACCTCCGAAGAGCTGCCCAACGGCAATTTTCATCAGGTCATATATATAAAATGTATTGGGATGTATGAAAAATATTATGGAGATTGCAGCCGTTATTACCAGGGGGATAAGCATGAATCTTGGCGCCTCTTTTACCTTGTAGCTTCCGCTCATGCCTCCTTCCCCGATTGGCTCTTTGAAGAAGGCAGCATGTATTATGGGGAAGAAATATATTACATCCAGCAAGGAGCTTATCAAGATGACCGCCAAGAATATCCAATTGTAAGGAGAAAATAATTCCCAAGCCCCAAAACAGAGAAATAACTTGCTGATAAATCCGCATACTGGCGGAAGTCCGACCATGCCTATGGCACCAACGCTGAAGGCAAGCATGGTTACAGGCATTGTTTTTCCTAACCCCGCCATCTCGCTAATCCTCCTCTTCCCGCTTGCAACCATAATCGCACCCGCACAAAGAAAGAGAGTTATCTTCATGTAGCCATGGAAGGGTATGTAAAGCATTGCCGCACTTATCCCGCTCTGAGTCACCATGGCCGCACCTAAAATTATGTAGGATAGCTGGCTTATGATGGAGTAAGCAAGCCTCTTCTTAAGGTCGTCTTGAGCAATTGCGAAGAAGGAGGCCACGAGCATGGTGAAACCAGCAATTATTGCCAAAACCAACCACAAGTTCAGTTCTTGCATTAGGTCTACCCCATAGATGTAGCAGACTATGCGCACTATTCCGAATACGCCAGCCTTAACCACGGCTACTGCATGCAATAATGCGCTAACTGGCGTCGGAGCTATCATAGCTGTAGGAAGCCAAGAGTGAAAAGGCATCCAAGCAGACTTCAAGAAACCTAGCAAGAAACAGAAAAATATTATTATTGCGATGATTTGAGTTGCGGAAGCAAGTGCCGGTATGCCACCAGGAATGAAATCAGTGGTTCCAGTGAGGTAATAGGTGAACATGATTGCGAAGAGCAGAAAAACTCCCGACGTTAATAAATAGGCAAAATATTTATGCCCCGCCTTCAAGGCCTCCGGTGTCTGCTCATGTATGATTAACGGATAGGTAGAGATTGTAATTATCTCATAGAATATAAAAAGAGTTAATAAATTTGATGAGAGGGCAACTCCCAAAGCCCCCAATATGGCAAGGCAGAAGAAAAAGAAGAACCTTGTCTGACCATGCTCATTCAATGCTCGCATGTATCCTATGGAGTAAAACGATACTAAAATCCAGAGAGAAGAGGTCGTGATGGCGAAAATCAGTCCAAATGCATCAACCCTAAACCCGAAATTGATGTTTTCGAACATGGTGGGAAATATAGTGTAACTAATTTTCGCGCCATTAACAACTGCAGGAGCCATGGAAAGGACTAGGGCGAACATTACTATGCTTGCCGCAATTGTCCAAACCTCTCTAATATTTGGTTTGTTCCGGGATATCGAGATCAGAACTGCAGCAATTGCTGGACAGAGTATTACTAGCAACGGTGTGATGGACTCCATTATAGACTCCCTCCGACTCCCAAATTAGCAAGAATCTGGTTCATCAAAGGCGTAGATAAGTCACTAAGCCAAACGAAGCCGAGAACGATACAAAGAGAAGCCAAGAACAGCATAGGACCTAGCATGCTGAAGGGTAGTCCATCCCCTCTTCTTTCGACCTCTCGTTTCGTTGCCTCCTCATGCTTCACAAAATATATCTTGTCGATAACCCTCCAGAAATAAATCAGGTTAAGAAGGCCGCTCAAAAGCAACACTACAACAAACTGATATTGAGCGGCATCCAAAGAAGCTAGAATTAGGAACAGCTTGGACGCGAAGCCGGCGGTGGGCGGAATTCCGATCAGCGAAGCTGCAGCAATTGTAAATGCAGCACTCGAAAACGGCATCCTTTTTCCCAAGCCCTCACAATCCTTTATTTGCCTAAGACCCTCCTTCTGATAAAAGGCTCCAGCAGACATAAACAGGCATCCTTTTCCTACAGCATGATTCAATATATGTGCAACGAGACCCACAACACCCCAGTAAGAAAAAGCAGAAAGTCCTAATCCCAGAAGCAGATAGCCCATTTGCGAGATTGAAGAATAGGCTAGCATCCTCTTCAGGTTACTCTGTTTTATTGCCCAGATTGAACCAGCTAGTATTGCTATTGCAGCGAGCCAACATAATAATATATCAAATCGGATATATTGCCAGATGAAATTTAGCGTAAAGACCGAGAAAAATAACCTGATAAGTATATAAAACATCACTTTCACATGAACTGAGGCCATCATCGAACTTATCGTAGAAGGAGCCCAGGTATAACAATCGGGCTGCCAAAGGTGGAGCGGGAATATGTATGCCTTTATCATCACTCCAACAACTATCATGGCAAAGCCCATCTGAACCACTTTATCGGTATACAAGAGGGGTAGCAAAAGCCTCATGTCCGCCATATTGAGCGTACCGGTGGCAGCATAGAGCCAACAAACGCCGAAGATGTAAAGGCAGGCGCCAATCGAGCCCATTATTACATAATTATAAGCTGGCCTCAATGCCCTTCCACCGGCAACAGCTATTAATGCGTATGCGGTTAAGGATGCTATCTCTAGCCAGATGAACATATTGAATAAGTCACCTGTGACAGTTATGCCATACAATCCGGCTGCCATTAGCTGAACCAGAACATAGAACGTTACATGCTTCCGTTCCTCAATCTCATGTTTTACATTGCTTCTTGAATAGATTAAACCTAATATGATAATTGATATGACTATAATCAATAGGTAAGCATTCATGGCATCTACAACATACTCTATCCCCCAGGGCGGTCTCCAACCACCTAGCCAATAGCGAATGGGTCCTACTGTAAGTACATAATCCAATATGAATAAGGACAAGATAAAAAAGAAGGAATTCATTATCAAAGCGATGTAATAGGGGAGCCTCCTGTCCAAGAATCCCACTAGCAGCATAGTGTAGGCGGTGAACATGGACAACCCGACTATGAGAACAGGGAAATGTTCAACCAGTTGCATCTTTTAATTCACCCCTTCTCTTTCAAATTGCAGCTCCTTCTCTATAAGCTCGCCCTCTTCTATCGTTCCATATTTCTGATATATTCTAATGACAATGGCTAGGGCGACAGCCGTTGTTGCTGCACTGACCACGATCCCCGTTAGCATGAGAACGTGAGGAAGAGGATTCATATAGATGTATCCTTTTTCCGCTGCTTCTTTCCATAATATAGGATGAGCTCCTGTTCTCAAACCCCAGGTCCTCAAGATATCTCCCCGCCCTACATCACCGAGAGACACGACCCATAGGAAAAATGCGGTTTGAAAAATGCTTAGCCCGATAAGTTTTTTTAGCAAATTCTCTTTCACAACCACAGCGGTTAATCCAATGATGACGATGATCATAGCGATCCAGAAGTTATATTTCTCAACGATGTGCAGAGTTATCCATTCAATCATCCTTCACCACCCTCCTCCATCTCGTCCTCCTCTTTCCACGCCAGATCAAAATATTGCGATACGAACGAGGCCATCACTGTCAATCCTATGCCTACCGACACCATATAACTTACAAGAAACGACCTCGCCCCTGCTGTGCCAACATAATCTGCAACGGGCCAAAATGCAGACATATTTAGCCACTGCGCAGCACCGAAGGTAAAGAGAACTGCTAACCAACCAGCACCATTATAGAGAAACAATCCAAAGCTACTGAAAAAGGTATTTGTGGACTCGGGCATCTTCTCTCTGCCTGTTTTTGTGCCGAAAACCGTAATATAAAGGATGAAAGCAGTGGCAAGTATTGTTCCACCCTGGAATCCGCCTCCCGTCCCGCCAGTTCCTATCATCACGTAAAGACCAAATAACAGGGTCAGGGGAAACATAAGTTTTGCCGTCACATCTATTATGACGTCCCTTTTATAGACTCGCCTTTCCGGAGTCATAGTTTTCCTCGCCGCCTCAGAAGCAAAATAACACCAATAGCACCGGTGAGAATGACAGTTTCCTCACCCATTGTGTCGTAACCTCTGTAATCCGCAAGTCCTGATGTAACAGCATTTCCCATACCGGTCTCCTCTTCGGTCAGCTCCATAACCCTGACCGGCCAGTTATATCTGTAGACGCTCAGATTTCCATCTACTTCAGCAATAAAATAATATTTTATAGGCTCGTGATAAAATAGCTCGCCTTCTTTGATGAGAACATTCCATCCATCTTCCGAGTAGAGCCATGGACCCTCTAGCGTTCCTTTCTCAACCCACTCGATCTCATAGTTCCCCTCATCTAAGGGCGGATAATTCTCCTTCTTGTTAAAACCCAACTCTTCTATTTTATTTTTTATTTCTATGGGCAGAATGGATTCGTTTAACTCCTTGGCATATCCACGATCTTCAATGCTAAACAGCTTGATATGCTTATTTGCGGGAGAGTTCTCATCTCCATAAGCAGGCAGATCCTCAATTGTGTATATAGCTAACCCAATCAAGAGAAGCGCGGTGATTATCCCGAAAATTGTCAGAGTTTTCATTTCTGGGAGTTTCATTCTTTCTCCCACCTAGGAACTCTCGATAAACAGGCCATAAACAAAGCTGTAGAGGCCCCTGCACCGACCGCAGCCTCTGTAAATGCCACGTCGGTTGCGCCAAGCTGTAACCACACATTAGCCATAATAAAGCTATAAGCACCAGCTAGGACGATTGCAGCTAAAAGGTCTCTCACTAATAATGCCGCCGTCCCAACAATCAGAAGAAATAACAAAAGCAATAAATCGATAGGAAGTATCATCTCTTACCCTCCTTTTTTATTCCTCCAGGAAAACATAGCCAACGTACTTTTGCATGGTCTGATCTACTTCTAGAGAATCTGCAGGTTCCTTGGCTATCGCATGCACCATATACCTTCCTCGCTCAGGCTCTACGTTTATCGTTATTGTTCCTGGAGTCAGAGTTATTGAGTTTGCGAATGTAACAAGCGCAAAGTCACTTCTTAGGGTCGTATCAAATTCTATTATTCGTGGATCTACAGGCAGGGTGCCCACAACACGATATGCCACATCTATGGTTGCCAAAACTATCTGATATAGCTCCCAAATAATGTAACCGAGGAACCTTCGTAGTTTCAATAGCACCTTCTCACTGCGACTTGGGACAAACATCTCGTAAGTGAGACAAGTAACGATTAATGATGCTAATACTCCTTTTGATAATAACATTGTCAAATCGAAGGGCTCAATAAGGTAAATGGTCCACCAAGATAGAAGCAGCCAGAATATGAACATGATACAAAAGGTCAAGACAAACCTAAATGTCCTGCTCTCTCTACTCATATCTGTCACCTCCTATTAATTCCTTTGATCTCCCTTCTTCCAGGGCTTGATGCCAGTAACATATCCTGCTTTCATTAAAGCGTGAGTTCCAGCGGGACCTGCTAGCAAATAAAAAGCACTTACGAGTAACAGTTTTATAGTTATATAGGACCATCCTTCATAGATCATACAACCGAATATAATGAGAACCTGCCCCATAGTATCGCATTTACCGGTTGCATGCAACCTTGTATAAAAGTCGGGAAACTTATACAATCCTGCTGTCCCGGCTATCATAAAAAATGCTCCACCCGCAAGAAATATTGTTGATAAAATTTCTATGGGGAGCATAGTTCTCCTCTCTCTGCATACTTGGCAATAATTATGGTACCTATAAAACTAATTGCTGCATACATAATAGCAATGTCCAAAAATTGCGGTCTTTCAAATATAAAACCCACAACGACTAATAGAACGATCGCTTTCGTTCCTATCACATTTGCTGCCACAATGCGATTGAAAGTCCCTGGCCCAATCATCGCCCTGTATGAACATGCCAATATAGTACAGCCAATTAGTATACCGGTTACTAGAAAAGGTATTATCATGATAACACTACCTCTAATTACCTCTACCCTTTGGCCCGATCCCTCCTACATTTTTGGGCAAGCGGCGAAATGATGTGGGTAGGATAAATAGTTTTCGTTTACTGTGGAGATCAATCATTTACATTAGTATTATTCTTAATAGTCTACTTAAAAATTTTTTATAAGAAACTAAATTCTATCTGAGTAAGGATTAATTCTTGAGTCTTTGAAGAATCAGGCTTATAGATATCATTTGAATTTTTCCCCCATTTAGGATTTATAAGATTCTTGGAAAGAATTCAGCAAGCTGTACCCCAAAAACTTGTTTTTCAAGCTCCAGGATCTTTTTCCACCCAGCCATGCAATGGCAACTCAAGTTCTCGAATATCGCCGCATTCTGCGTCAATGAATGCTTTCTTATTGCCTCGGCCACTGCTGCATCACATTGCCCACAGTTATGCGGCCCTCTTTTTGCGCCCGCCCCTACTGGATCGCATATAATCGGTCCTTCTATGCTCTTTAAGACCTCAACGGCTGACCAAAGCCAAGGAGGTCGATAACCGCCACGCTCCCAGATGCGTTCCAACAGAGTGCCCCGCTGCACATTGCATAAGTTAAGAGATAAGATATCCGCATAAGGCCTGGCTCTTTGAGCCGAACAGATGGCATCAGTAATCGCCTGACCTTCAGTAAGTAGGGGAGGCTTCAGAAGCAAATATGCCTTAACTCGACCACCTCTTTCATGGATAAGCTTGGAAGCATGGATAAAATCCTGGAAGGAAAATCCCTTTTTAATGAGCTCATCTCTGATCAAATCGTTTGAAGTCTCCAAGCCAATAGAGAACTCTGTCTCAATAAAAGAGAGGATTCTCTGAACGCATTCCGACTCAACATATTCCGGCCGGGTCTCGATCACCAATCGTTTGACCCCCAGATCACCTAGCGTTTCGAGTATCTCATCGCTGACCTCATTGGGCACTTCTCGAGGATCTAGGAAACTCCCGGAAGTATAAATCTTTACTAACTCTTCTCCTGAGAACCTTTGCATTGCATTACTAAATTGATTAAGAAGTTCATTGTCTGTGACCGCAACGCCTTCCTTGGCGTAACCACACATCGTGCAACATTTCCATCTGCAGCCTTCAGTACGAAGGATAATTGTTAATGAGGGCACAATCCTTTCATTCAGAAGATCTTTAGATTTCCAGACAGCAACGGGCTTATTACGATCAAGGATTGTCTTGGATTTCTTTTGCATGAACCTAACCTAGATACTGAAGGGCGCTAATGGCAGCTGATGCCCCAGAGCCGACTGCCGTTGTAACCTGCATTCTTCCTCCCGTTACATCTCCAGCGGCAAAAACTCCATGCATGCTCGTCTCCTGGTTCATCCGATTTACCTTGACGAAACCGCCAGTCGTCATATCTAGGTCTAATTGTTGAGCTAAGTCAGTATTGGGTTTCATGCCCATCTCAACAAACACACCATCCACTTTTAACGATCTTGGTGTATTACCAACTTCAAATTCGATACCTTTGACCGACTCATCTCCCATGATCTGTTTAACTTGCGCTCCAAAAGTGGCACCGAAGTTGGACAGATTCTTGATGTGGTCTAGATAAATAGACTCCGCTACGAGCTTTTCTCGTGGCGAGATCAGATGAATTTTGCTGCAAATATTAGCCAAGTAGAGCACTGCCCTTGCTGCCCCATTACCATAGCCTACAATTGCAACATTCTTGTTTTTGAAAAGTGCACCATCGCACTGAACACAATAGGAGACGCCTTTAGTGATGAACTCTTTCTCGCCAGGAACATCCAAAGTGCGATGGGTGGAGCCGGTGGCCAATATCAAAGCTTTGCATTCATAATGCCAGTTTTTTGTTTTCAGCTTAAACAAATCACCTAAATGAACGACTTTCTGAACGATATCCATCTGGTCTTCGGCACCAAATTTTTGAGCTTGCGCTAGCATCCTCTCCGAGAGCTCTATGCCCTGGATACCATCCGGAAATCCTGGATAGTTCTCATAAAGACCTCCCATAGACTGCTGGGAGCCGTAGATATTTCCAAGGATCATTGTTTTTTTCCCACCACGCGCGCAATAAATCCCGGCTGTAAGCCCAGCCGGTCCAGCACCTACAATTATGACATCATGCAATCAAATTCACCATAAAAATAGCCTCAAACTCATCATAGATAAAATGTGTGAATGTGTCGACCATATCATCTCCCTAATTGAAAACACCACCATCTACCCGCAATGTTTTTAGTATAGAAGGTATTTGGAAGGAATGCTCTCTCTGGCAAGGGCGCCGATAGTGTAGTGGTTATCACTAGGCGTTGCCAACGCCTCGACTCGGGTTCGAATCCCGATCGGCGCATTGATTTACCCGTAATTTTTAGAGTTTTTAATCCAGCCGTTATGGATCATCTAGCCTAAACAAATCTTTTCTGAGCTGGCTTGACCAAACCTTCCGTCCCAGAAAGCTACAAATGATTTAACGGCCCAATACTTTTTGAAAGGAGGGAGGGAGACGGAAACCATCACCATCTTGCTCAAATCATTGTTGTGATGAGTTCTGTGAGCATTACCAACCTGATTATGAATCTGGAGTCTGGTTCTACGGGCTAAATGCTACGGGTGGATGTGTGGATTTTATGTGAGTTCAGTGTTATTTCTCCGAGGGTCCTCATGTAAAGTAGTTTTTGGCTTGCCGGAATAGCTAAATTTATGGTTTAATAGAATAGATGAAATGATTCTCTTTCGAACCAAAAGATTAGGCCTATAATGAATTTTAAAGCCTTCGTGAATAAAATCAGATTAATGTTATAATCTGCCTTGAGATTCCGTTCTTGTCAACTCCTTGCTCTGTTCTCCTTATCCTTCCATCTCGCTCTAGTTCTTCGAGGATAGGGTCGAGATCGGCATATCTGATCCCTACACGTCGCCTCAATACGCTCCGAGTAAGTTTGCTCCTGTTGTTTGCCAACTCCCATAAGATCTTGTCTCGTGTGCTCTGGGTGTGTTCCATCCCTGACCTACCGACCTACTGTGAAATTACGAACTTACTCGTCATAAGTACCTCCAAAAATAGGGGGGTGAAGAAGATCACACTTTTTGCCCAGAATCATGTAGGGTCTCGTGCAATCTTCAAATCCTACATGGAGAGCATTAGCTTTGGCATTCATAAATATGCGATCCAGGCAAGGCGAAAGTATTCATTACAGATGTGAACCTACGTTGTCTTATTTTATCGTGCCGTTAGCCCCAAGGATTATTCGAATCGAATACTGATGGCAACACATAGTTACCCGACCTGTAAGATGGAACGGCCTCGTAATATGGAACTTCAGCATTTGAATCTACGTTGGTATAGACCGGACTTCCGGTAGTGGGATCCACGTAAAAGTTGAGAATCCTCCCCGTATAGGGATCTATATAGGCATAGACCGGATATCCAGTGATGGGATCAACATAAGCCTTTCCCAGCCAACCTTGTGTATAGTTGAGCGACTTCCAAATGTAATAGGGATCAGGTGCTAGCATTCCATTAACAATCATGCTACCTTTTGGCGCACTACCCCAGGTCCAGAGGTCATTCTTGAGATTCTGTTGAGCTGATTGGAGATTATTGGCCATCAATTTGCTTACCCACTCGGTTTCGAAATCATTACTCACATCTTGAAAGCTGCGCGTGCTTTGGCCATGACCGCTCGTGGTCAAGAGAAATATTGTTAGAAATGTGACAACAAAAAATGCAACCTTCATCCTTACCTCGGAAGTAAAGGAACCCTAGAAATAAAAGGCTTTTTCAACTTATTACTTGCCCACGAAAATTAGTTCCAATGTTTCGTTTTGCTTGCATTCTTGCAGGTGTCAAATGGAGAAAGCTACAAATGATTTAATAGCTCAATGCTTTTTGAAAGGAGGGATAATACTGAAACCATCGCCATCTTGCTCAAATCATTGCTGTGATGTGTTCTGTGAGCATTACCAGCCCGACTATGAATGCGGAGTATATTTCTGCGACCTAAATGCCACAGGTGGATGCGTGGACTTTATGTGAGTTCTGTATATTTCTTTGAAGATCCTCTTGATTTCTCAATAGAATACCTTGCATGACTCTCTTCCAGTTTCTTTGCGGCTGCTTCGACGAGATCGATACCCAGATCATGAGACATCGACAGCAAATAAATGAATATATCCGCAATCATTCGTTCGAAGTTTTGCCAGCTAACTATTTTTTAAAATTCGATGGCGCTGCATAGCGACAAATTTTCGAGTTAAGCTATAGACTATAGTAAGGAAAATAATCGACATCTTGAGGAGATGTGAATATTAAGAATCGATAGCTAGTAAAAGTTCGCAATGGATCCAAAAACCTAAGTCTCGTTTAGGTCGATCTCTCTGCATGCGGCTTTTCTTTAGAGACGAACGAGAATGGCGAATACGAGCCAAAATTCGACAATCATTATTATAATTCCGGTCACGCTTCTGGCGAGGATATCACTTGGGTTATCGAGCCAAAGATTAAGTAAAATTACAAGTGTTGCTGTTTAGGGGCTCTAGAATGTTCAAGGCAGTAATTAATGCAGAAACTTTACGTGATGCAATCGAGGCTGTTTCCTCGTTAGTGGACGAGGTTAAATTCGCTGTGCTGGAAACGGGTCTGGAGTTGAAGGCCGCTGATCCGGCAAATGTAGCCATGGTATCACTTAAGGCAGGCTCGGCCGCTTTCGAGAATTTCAAGGCTACTCCCAGCGAGATAGGTGTGGATTTGGTGCGCCTGAGCAACGTCCTGAGCATGGCTGCCAAGGGAGAGAATGTTCAACTAGAACTGGATGAGGAGAGCCACAAACTTAAGATTGGCGTTGGATCGCTTTCCTACACATTGAGCCTAATCGACCCAACAGCAATGAGGAAAGAGCCCGATATACCTGAGCTTGATTTGCCTGCGCATGTAACGCTTCCCGGAGGAGAGCTGCGACGTGCTGTTAAAGCTGCAGAGAAGGTGAGCGACCATGTCATTTTGGGGGTCTCAGACGAGGGCTTCTACATGGAGGCAAAAGGAGATATTGATTCACTAAGGCTCAAGATCCCGAGTACCGAGCTCCTTGGCATGAAGCCAGGCGAGGCAAGATCTTTGTTCTCTTTAGATTATTTGAAAAACATGAGCAAGGCAATTGGCAAGTCCAACGAGGTCACTCTGGAATTGGGCATCGATTATCCGCTGAGGGTTATTTTCAAGTTGGGGCAGTCCTTGGAGGTCAGCTATTTGCTGGCACCGCGTATAGAGCAGGAATGAGGGTTTCGGATTATCCCTTTACACAAGATACAGCCCATCATGTTCGATCAACTCCGCCGTCTTTTATAGTCTTATATGCCTTATCATTTATCTTTCTGGCCAATAGGACATATAAGAAATACTGAATATGGCGATAAACTTCGCCTTCGGCTTCTTTGGCGGATTCTTAGTAGTGAGCTTCGCTCAGATCAAGGAGCTGTTCCCTATAAGCATCGTGGGGACGAGTACTGCGGCCCTCAATATATTTCCCTTTGCCGGCGGGGCCATTTTGCAGCAGGTCTCCGGTCTGATGCTGACCACCAGGTCTCTGGAGTCATATCAAGCATATGGTTATTCATGCTGATATGCGTGATTATCGCCACTGTATTTGTCTTCCTGTCTAAGGAAAAGGAGCGATATTAAACAGAGTTGGATCGAAGCCAAATATGACTCTGCACTTGAAAAATTCTTTTATTAGATCCCCAACTGCGGTATATACGCCAAATAACTCTATTTCAGCACCTGCTGAAAAATTATATATGAGTACTAGAATCGTCGTCCCAAGTTGTTTTCGGATCGGCTCAAAGGAATCCGCGCCAGACGGAATCCGATAATAGAAAGCATTCATTAAGAAAGCGCACAAAATAATATAGTGGATATTATGTCTTCCATAGTCTATTTTGATATCACTTTAATGAAGCAGAGAGGGCTAAGAAATTCTACACAGAGCTCTTTGGTTGGAAAGTGGAGAAAGACCCTTAAACGGGGTATTGGATGATTACCACCCAAGAGGGGACATCTGGTGGCATGATGAAGCGCTTCAATCCAAATCAGAAGATCACCGACTACTTTGGAGTCCTTTCTGTCCTGGAGTATTCCGCCAAAGTGGAGAAGTTGGGTGGAAAGATTCTCGTGCCTAAGATGGCCGCTGCCAAGATTGGATACTTCGCGTTATGTATGGACACGGAGGGCAATGTTTTTGGACTCTGGGAGGATGATCCTCAAGCTAAATAATAAGCAACGGGGTCATACCTCGGCATTGTCCAAGCATATTCCCCGATTAGGGTATTGTGCCTTAAATTCCCAGCTGCGGAATATGTGCCAGATAGCTCTCCTTCAATTCCTTGGGATCAATATGGTCATAGATATCGATGGCTTCCTTTCGCACATCGCCTCTCAGTTCCTGGATGAACTCTCGTGGCATGTCAGCTCGTCTCAAGTGTGTGGTGAACCAATGGCGACAGCAATGGGGCGAGATGTGGTCTTCCATTCATTTTTTCAGACCTATGAAGCAAAAAGGCTATTGTGTATCATAAGATGACAATTTTGGTACGCAAACCAATTTGTGATTCATGCATTAAACGCAAAATTCGTTATGTACCCTTTCCGAGGCTTCATGATACATAAGGCCAGTTTGTAATTCGACTTCATGTTTCGACTCTCTCCGTGATATCGAGCAGCTGCTTGAATCCGTAAATTGCTGGCTTACGCCCTTGTGCCTTACGCAAAACGATCAAGATTTCGTGTTCCGTTAACCCCCTGAGTATTCTCATAGCGGTCATTTTGGAAATCCCTGATTTATTAATGAAATAATTTGAATTAAATATTGGACGAGAGAACATAGCATCAATGGCTTGAATTGAATGCTTAGATCGCGTTACTTCAGGTACTTGATCTTTCATTTTATCATATAAATCAATGATAGCCATTGCCTTCTTGCTATTCTCCTCGGATTGTTCTACAAGAGCATTAAGGAAAAAGTATATCCAACCATTCCAATCCTTAAGCTGAGAAATCGCAAGCAAACGCTCATAGTAAACATCACGATTTCGCTCAAGATACGAGCTTATGTAGAACGTAGGTTTTGAGAGGATATCTTTGCTGTAAAGAAATAGAGGAACGAGCATGCGCCCGATGCGACCGTTTCCATCCAAAAATGGATGGATAAGCTCAAATTGGGCTTTAATAACTGCCAGTTGGACAAGGGGATCTTTTTCTTCACTATGCAAATAAAGCTCCCAATTCGAAAGCGCATCCATTATCTGAGGTGAGCTGGCGGAATAAATGTTGCCCGTTCAATAGGTGTACCTGGAGGAGCTATGTAATTCTGGATACGCCTGATCTCACCAGGATCCCTATTTCGACCTCTTACTCCTGCCAGAAGAATTCGATGAAGCTCACGAATCGTATTGATAGTGAGACGATGTTTGGCCAGGTTCTCTACTGCAGATGCCATAGCTTTACGATAATTTATAATTTCATGAATATCTTTAATCCTGTCGTCTCTCAGACCTTCGTTTTCTTTTGGCTCCTCCGCTTCATACTGCAAAACGTCTTCCAGAGAGGCCTGTGTACCTTCAATCCTTGAGGATAACACGGCTTCTCGAACTGTCAGCGGCGAAAGCAGTACTTGTGGATTTATGATGCCCAAAAGTATTCCATCATATCTGGCAAGAGCCGCATTAGCTTTGCCAATAAGAGATATATGCATTTCCCAATCAATTGATTTGAGTGGCAAATTCTCCGGAACGTATGGCTCCATTATATATTTCCTTTAGTCTATTTGCTGAGCATTGAATTATAAAGAGATAACTTGTTTCATCTACCATCAGATCCCCAGCCGCGGAATATGCACCAAGTACGACTCCTTCAGCTCTTTCTTGTCAATGTGGTCGTAAATATCGATAGCCTCTCGTCTCGCGTCGCCTCTCAGTTCCTGGATGAACTCACGTGGCATGCCTGCTCGCCTGAGATGAGTTGTGAACCAATGACGACAGCAATGTGGGCTGAAGTGATCTTCCATGCGATCTGAATCAGAGTTGTGAAGGCCGATCCTTTCTGCCGCTTTGGTAACAGTCAGATAAACTCCATTCCTGCTAATCCGGTCTCCCCAACCACTTATGAAGAGGGCAGAAGATCCTAAATGGTTCATTCCTTCCCTTATCCTAATCCATCTCCTAAGGATGAATGCGGTCTCGTCATCGAAAAATATTGTTCTATTGGTTCTTTTGGCGGTAGGTTTGAGCCTAATCTTCTGTTCCACGAAGTCTACATCATCTAGATCGAGTGTGATAAGTTCAGATCGCCGAATACCTGTCTTAGCAAGAAGTGCAATAATTGCCTTATCCCGGATATCTAAGCAAGAATTGATCAAACGAGTCATATCCTCCAGGGATACTAGCTTTCTCTCATGGTTATCGTGGTTTTTCTTGAAGCTACGAAGATAACGCTTTCTAACTGGCAAAATCGGATTGAACATTACATGTCCCTCATAAACGAGATACTCATAAAAGGAAGAGAGTACGCTAAAAATCAGCTCTAATGTCCTAGGTGCCACCTGACGCCCATTTCTCATATATTCGATAAAGTCTCTAAGCACCTCTTTATCTACATCCAAGATCGTTATATCCTGCGCATTAAGAAATTGGTCAAAAGATTTCACTGCTGATTTGTATCCAGGGAGTGTGCGTGGAGACATTCCGCGGATTTTGCAATCCTGTAAGAAGTCCTCAATCAACCTATCCATTTCCAACCACGACCTTCCGGCTTGACCATGCCGTATTCTTCCAATTCTTCAAGTTGTCTGGAAACCGCTTTCACAATATCTGACTCTCTCGGATCTATGTTTAAAGCCTCGAGAAGGCTGTAACTGTCTATACTCCTCTTGGCCTTTAGGAGTTCCACTAACTCACGGGAGTAGCGTCTAGTGCCTTGAAAGTCCTCCTGGAGAAAAGCAGCAGATCTGTACCGCTTAAGCTCTACTTCATAACGTTCAAGGACGATAGTTTTTTGATGTAAGTCTTCGCGCAGGGTTTTGTTCTCTATCCGGATTTCCTCTAGCTCCTTTGCCAGCTCTCGGCGGGGTTTGAATTCCGCCTCCTCAGCCAACCTTTCCTCAATTATCGATGTGCAAAACGTTGATAACGGAGTCCCTGCTTTATTCGCAAGGGCCTGCCATCGATCTTTATCAGCTTTGGAAGGAAGGTAAAGCCAAACATATCTTGCCTTGTCAGGTTTGACCACCAGGCTCACCAATATGGATTGGATTTCTAAGTATTTAAACATTACCCGTAAATAATGGCTTTCTTCCCGATCGGCGCATATAGAACCGCTAAAATTCAATTAGCGTCCAACTAAACGTGGAAATACAGATCCTTTCTTCTATTTTTATGTTCAGCCGGGCTATTTAAAATACAGAAAATATTAAAATTAAACGTCTTAAGACTCACTGTTTTGCAGATACTTTTTCTATATAATAAGACTGACTTAATTGAGATATGCGGCTAATCACAGCATCACGTTTGATCAAACAGGCCCCGCAAAGGATGCAATAAGTTGGTTTATCCCGGTTTGGAGCGGGATAAATGCCGTATCGTCTGCAATCAGGACAAACAAACAATTCAGGTTCTGCTGCTAACAAGAAATTCGCCCCCACGAATTCTGTAATTGTCTGAAGATCTTCAAGGTATAAAAATATTACTAGGTTCAAGATAAATTCGTGTATTGACTTAATTAAATTAGATTTGTTTTATCAAATCACGATGAGAATCGACTAAAAACTTTGGAGTATCATCATCAATATTAGAAATTGCGAAGATAATAAAAGGATCCATTTTTCAAATGGGCGATCGATGGATTGAGTTTAGCTCTAATCTAATGTCATTGATACAACAAATTGGGCTCATTTAAAGTTCGAGGGATCTTCATTGGTACAAGCTATTAAGAAAAATTTCACCTGAAAAATTGGAGATTTGCTATGCTAACTAATTATCCCTCAATCGATTTAATAAAAAATTTCTCAATCCCTGATTTATTTAAAATTTTAAGCTCTCAAATCCCAAATCTTGCTTGCATGGGCACATTCACATTGCTGAGATCTCTCAGACGGATGTCCTGAAGCAAAATCGATTTGAGCTTCCTGGGAAAAACACTCAACGTTATCTCTTTTGTTCGACCATACCTGCCCTTACTGATGACAACTGTATGCAAAATACCTAGCATATCCAATTCTGCAATGAGATCTGTAATTCTTCTATGTGTTAGATAGTCTGTATCAGCCATCGGACATAGTTGCTTGTACATATTGTATACGACGCTTGTAGTTATATTCCTAGTACCCAGTTCATCCAAAAGGATAATGCCATATAGAACCAACTTTGACTGGGTGGGTAGAGTCTTTATTACCTCTTCTACCCGATCTTGTTCAATCTTGTCCCTGGCCGATTTCACATGATCTTCTGTAACTATTACGCTATGAGACCGTTCCGCTAATTCTCCGGATATTCTAAGCAAATCCAAAGCCCTACGTGCATCACCATGTTCATGAGCCGCAAAAGCCGCACAAAGAGGCAAAACACCTTCTGTCAGAATACTTTGCTTAAAAGCCACAGTAGCTCTTTGCTCCAGGATATCTTTGATCTGTTCAGCGTTATATGGAGGAAAAACTATCTCATCTTCACCAAGTGAACTCTTGACTCTGGGATCCATAAATTCAGTAAATCTCAGATCATTGCTGATGCCAATCAAGCTAACCTTGGACCGAAGCAGATCAGAATTAATTCGAGATAGATTGTATAGAATATTATCTCCTTTCTTAACCAGCTTATCAATTTCGTCTAGCATTATAATTACTACTTTCTTTTCGTTATCAAGGGCATCTCTGAACTCCGAGTAGACTTGATCCGTAGGCCAGCCTGTCATTGGAATTTCCTTGTCAAAATGCCTTGCCAAATGAGCCAAAATCCTATATTGTGTATCGATCACTTCGCAGTTAATATATATCACTGAACACTTAATCCCAGAACTCGTTTCTTCAAGTTCTTTTCCCACGAATTTAGTAACTGCGGTTTTCCCTGTGCCGGTCTTGCCATATATGAGAACGTTAGAGGGAGTCTCTCCTCTTAATGCAGGAACCAAAATTGAAGCTAAAGCATTGATCTGATCTTCTCTATGAGGTAGTTCGCTGGGCGTGTATGTCGATCTCAGAACATCTCTATCTTGGAATATTCCACCTTGTGATAAGAGATCAGCAAATAGCCCTCTTGATGTTGACATGTTAATTCCCCTCGAACAGTTTGTCAATGAAATGTAGACCTGATAAGAGTTATGGTACATACCCCTTGGTTTCCAGTGGAGCAACAACCTGCGACCCCATTGTTTCCGGTGGAAACCAAATAAATTTCTTGTAAGTATACTTATTGATAATGAAAATAAATTTCTCTGGTGTAATTACGCAAATTATCATATTTAAGATTTGCTATCGGAGATTTTGTTTTTCGGATAGCAAATTATCTATTTTTATTGTTAATTATTTGTTTATTATTTTATATTATTGCTTAACAGAGTTGTGCAATGCGTTTCGTCGCTATTCATAAAGCAAAAAAATCATACGCAATAACGAATTTTCCTATTTTAATAGCCAGACTCTAATGAACATTTAAACCGAACATTGATAAAATATCTATGCATACAATATAGAAATGTAACACCAATAAAATGCCGTTTTTGGGCTGGAACTTGAAATTATGAGCACACTAGAAGTTCCATGAGAAATAAGGGGGATCCACCTTCGATTTTTAATGAATTTATCGTTCACTCAACTAATAATGCTCATCTTACAGGTATTGTCTCTAACTGACTCGCAACATTCCAAATCTGGGTTCTAGTATGAAGTGGTATATTGGGATCATTGCTTATTTCATCCAGTATAGATATTGCAGATGCAGCCTTAATTGAATCGTCAATGTTTTCATCCAGAAGAATGGTTCTGACCTTTTCAGCCGAGCGCCTTATATTCCTTGGAACACCATCATCACCCATTATACGATCCAAAGACTCGACGCATTTAAGGATCTTTTCAGATGTCGTAAAATCACCACCTTGGCCGGGACGGCAAAAAGATTAATCAGTGTGTCCGTCCAAGTCGGTTATGCAGTGATGTCACAGTCGATGTATTTAAACATATGTTAAGTAATTTGGTGATAAAGATTGGAAGAAGAAGAGGTACTCAACAGGATAACCAAATTTCTAGAACAGGGTTGCACCATGCTAGCAACGCATCATAGCTGCGGAACACCTCTGTTTCGTTGCAAAGGCCAGATAATCTGCCCAGTTTGTTCATCGCTTCAAGTAGATGAAGCCGAAGCGGCAGTTGTTGCAACATCTTCAGAAATGGCATCGTCGAAAGCTAAAGCAGAAGATATCGTGCAGCTCAGAGAGTCGGAAATTTCAGTGCTACATAGTGGTCAAATGCAGCAACAAATAACGCAAATAAACGATATTAATAGTGCAAAAAACAGTCTGAAAGCAGCCCTTTTAAAAAAGCTAGGAAATCTTCAGATCAAAATGGAAGAAGAGGATGATCTCGATCGGCTTTATGGTATATTGGAATGTCTTGAAATAATTCTAGATATTTTAAAAATTTTGGAATAACAAAAATATTTATTAGTGCGAATACAAAGCGAATTGTGGCTCCATTGGAAATGAAGGGGTTTAATGAACTGGATTACAAATAGAACGTAGTTTCTTTTTGCAAAAACTTCTTATGCCAAAAACAGATTTAGATCTGGGCGAATTTGACAAAACTCTCTACTTCAGCGAATTGATGCAAATGGATTTTAATCGGTTTCCAAGATTTGTTACTCTTTCTCGAAGTGACCGATCATAACGCAGGAAAGACTGGATACATGTAAATGGGCAGTTGTCCGATCTCGCGTTATCCGCTCTTCAGGATATCCAAGGTTGTCTAGAATTACCACTTCCATGGAGAGGCCTTGGTTTTCCAAATACTGGCAAAGGCCTTTGAGATCGACCGTCTCATCTGCAATGAGAAAAACAATCTTTCCTCTTTTGAGTTCGGCAGCTATAGTATAGGGATCAAGTTTTCTGCCATGAGATGTCACAGGTACAACTCTTAGATGACTAACCTTTAAGCGGGCGCAGGCCAATTGCATGCTTGATATCCCCGGAATAACTTTACCGGGAAGGTAACCTAAACCGCTTAGCATGGGGTCTCCAGTTGAGAGTACAACAGCATCCTCCGGCAACTGGTTCAAGGTTTTAAAATCTTCTATCGCATTCAGGGAGGTTTCAGGCATAATATGATCCTCGACAAGTTTGATAGCCCTCTTCGATCCGTAGATAATCTTAGCTTTACGAATAGCTTCGATTGCATCTTCTGTTAGCATTTTTGGACCTGCTCCGACCCCTATTATGATCATGGCAGATCTTTGAAGATTTTTCCATCTTTCAGAAGCAGTACTAACCTTGTATGTGGAAATTTGGCTTTGGTTCTCTTCAAGGCTTCAGAAATATGGGGGTGTTCTGGATCTTTGCTAACCATCTCTGCTATGGTGATATATTCTGTTCCATCGAGGACTTGCGGCCATGCCCATTTCAGTATTAGAGCCGGCAATCCGCAAATGATACTATCTTGATTATTTCTAAATTTAATGCGATCTAATTGGTTTCCAATTAGTACCGCTCTATGATCTGGGAATAGCATTCTACAATATTTCAAACCTGTTCTACCGGTGGTGACAACAACGCTTGTTGAATCGTTGATCTCCGTTTCTCGACTTTCTCCTAGGTGATCATTCCATGGTTCGGAGAATCCCGTAGAGCCTAAGATAGAAATTCCTCCTTCAATGCCAAGCCGCGGATTAAGGGTATTTTTCGCCACAATTTCACCTTTGGGCACACTTAACTCCACTCTTGCACCTTGCATTCCGGTTTGAGCTAAGCCCTCTTCAATGGCATTTATAATCTGCTGCCGAGCAGATTGGCTTATTGCATGATGATAAATTTGGTTGCTTAGGCCCAGCTTGGCAATTCTGCCGATGCCTTTGCCAATAATTAGCTCGATTTCCCGCGAATTTTCGGCGCACGCCATTAACTCTAGTCCGTGGGTAACATCAAACTCATGATCACCTCCGTCTTTAATAGCTATGCAAAATCCCTTCTTAGCTATTACTGGCAGGGTTACCCGAATCCCTATTGGCGTCATCACGTCTACTATGTCCAGGGGGTCGCAAAGAGATATTATGGCACCTTTACAAGCAGCTGATGCGGTTGTTCCAGTTGTTACGCCACGCTGAAGTACCTTACCATTGGAAAGAAGGACGTAGAGCCCACTTTGAATCTTAGCCAGAACTTGAGATTCTTCCGCCCGTTCTATCCACTCGGTTGGAATCTCGAAGCCGTTCACTGGATCAATGATACGATCTTGCATAAATATTGATAATCTCGTTTATAGCTGCCACGGCGATAGGTGTACCACCTCTAGTTCCTACTGTAGTGATCGAAGGGACGCTCAGATTTCTCAATTGTTCCTTACTTTCTGCGGCATTTACAAACCCAACCGGAACTCCAATTACCATTGCGGGCATAACCTTTCCAGATCTAAAAAGATCACAAAGTGTAATAAGAGCCGAAGGAGCATTTCCAATTATTACTATAGATGCAGAAATCTCTTCCTGCAAAGCCAAAACGCCAGCGGAAGTTCTTGTTATTCCGTTGGCCACAGCAAGATTGTCACCGCTACCTATGAAAGTCTTGATGGCGCTCTTATGTTCGCTCTTAATTATGCCAGATTCGACCATTTTGATATCAACGTAGATTGTTTTCCCATCTCTCAATGCTGAAAAACAGGCACTAATTGGATCCAAATTGAAACGTAATAGCTCTGATACACTCGGATCCCCGGTTGCTATGACACACCTTTGACGGATTTTATCCTCAACGCAAGAATCTCCGATTAGCTTTGATACTAACTTGCGACTCTTTTGGCTTATCTCCATGGCCTGCGATGTTGTGGCCCCTATATCCCTGAAGTCCTCGAGCATCATTTCACGCTCAATAGCAGTATTTGGCTTGATATCCTCTGCGGGTTATTATTTTGTTATCTTTTATAAACGCGTTGCGAGAACTAATGATAAGGGTAAACCTAAATCCATCAGCTTTGTGATTTAGAAGGTCGCTTGACGTTGATATTTTTATCTCTTCCTTTTTTCTGTTGATATCTCTTGCCAGTGTACAAGGCCTATTTGGAGAGATGCGCTCGAGAACAGGTTCGAGCTCATCGGAACGTACGTTGTATGCAACAATCCCAAATCCTTCCTTATTCAACCTTGCTATCTTTATTGGCTCTTTGGCATTGGAGAAAAGAGCAAAATCATTCACTAGAGGTGCTCCTGCCTTTGCTGCAACCGCAGAAAATGCGCTTATACCAGGTGATACATGAATATTATGGGATCCTTGAGCTTCCTCAAGAATCCTCCAAGCAGCGCTAAATATGCTGGGGTCTCCTCCAGTTAAGATCGAAGAAATCTGATTCTTTTCCGAAGCGACTCTTGCGTCATGGAAACGCAACTTCATTCTTTCCGAGCAATTTCCGTAATGAAGAATTCCTTCTCCTTTAGAGATGCTCCTTGCCATTTGAATATATCTCTTAGGTCCAAAAAGTTTAGCTGACTCCTTTAACAGTTCTCTGGCTTCTATAGTGAGACAAGCAGGATCGCCAGGCCCTAGACCGACGATGTTTATCTTGGATTTGCGAAAAGCTTGGCCTCGGTGAATATTATGGCCGCAGATGATAATAAGGGTAAACATATCGATCTTTTCTTTGAGCCATTCCTCATTCAGTATCTGGTCAACCTTAGACCAGATCAGCTCCTCGCATTCTCTGGCAATATTTCGAGCGATTAAAACATCAGTTTCCGATCTAAAGTATTCTAAAGCTTTATCCAGTTGCCAGTTGCGCTTCCTGCTACGTGGATTATAAAGGGCTACAGACATATTTAATTCTGCAGCTAGCTTAATTCTTCTATCAATTTCCGAAAAGGGAGTCAACAAGTCGCTTAAGCTTATAATTGCCACGGAATCTAAAAAAGTGATGCCAGTTCGACAAGCAGCTGCTGTAAGTGATGTCACGCCAGGGACGACTTCTACACTTTTCATGTTTGCTTTTTTGCAAGCCACCTCGAGGCCGAGTCCTGCCATGCCATATATATTGGGATCACCGCTACTCACCAACGCCACTCGGCCTGTATCTAGCAGATCTACAGCGATCTTAGATCTATCCACCTCTTGACCCATACCGCTGGAGAATATCTCTTTTCCATCGAGCAAATCTTTCAATAGCGCTATGTAGGTATGATGACCCACTATGAATTTGGATTCTTCAATTGCGTTTAATGCCTGGGGGGTCATTAAATTGCGTTGGCCCGGACCTATTCCAACGATATATAGCTTATTCTCCGATTGCAACAGTCACTCTCCCGAAGACTTTTTTGGGCATTATAAGCCTCGTACCGATTGCCATAGCAGCAGGCTCGGCAACGCCAGTAAGGCCAAGGTCGATGGCTCGAGAAATAGTGGTAGGTACTTGGGTGTTTAATATGTCAGCAGTTAAGTAGATTACATCTATTCCTAAAACAGCCGCTGCATCGGAGATGCCAGCCTCATCTTTCTTGAGCCAAGCTGTAGTTATGGTACTAATTTCATCTCTCCTTCGTCCAATGGAATGAAGGGCGCAATCTATGGCATCTAGAACTTCCTGCGCGCTAACACCTTTTCTTGTTCCTAGGCCAAGTATCAATCCTTTAGTCTTGAGAACCGCAACATCTTTATCTACTACGACAATCTTAGGCCCTTTTAATCTAAGGATAGGCATATCGCATTCAAGAAATGCCAGATTAATCTCTTTTGAAACATTCTTATTCAAGATTTCTGTTCCAAGAGAGTCTGCGATTTCCTCTAGATTTCTTTTTCCAGTGGAGTAAGTTGCCGTGGTGATAGCCGGAAAGATGTCAAGCTCATTGGCAAGGTATTGTGTTAATTCATTGGCTCCGTGATGACCCCCAACGATTGGAACAGCACAGTGTAGGGCAGAATCTAGCGCTACTACAGGGGTATCTATCCACTTATCTTTGAGATGATTGCAGATGTTTCGGACCAAGATGCCGGCCGCCATGATCCCCACAACCATATCAAATGTCTTCAGGATCTCACCAATCTTCTCTCGATCATAAAGAACCAATGATGGATCATATTTCCCAATTAGGGCTTGACAGATCTTTTTCCCTTTATCCAGATCTTTGGGAAAGACCAGGATAGCTACCGTTCTCTGTATAGGTGCGACCTCCTGAAGCCCGTCCTGTCAATAACGCCTCCTACTAAAATCAAAGCACTATGTTTCACTCCCTCTGCTTCGACTTTATCTGCAATATTTTTCAGGTTACCTAACAGAATCTTCTGGTCAGGCCAGGATGCATGATAGATTAAGGCAACAGGTGTTTCCTCTGGCATCTGCAATGAAGCCATTACTTCTTGGACTTTGTCTGCTGCCAAGAAAATTGCCATTGTTGCGCCATGCTTTGAGAGTGAAGTTAGGTCATCCTTTTCAAGAGTCGCTCCAACTGGTCTAGTTATAATCAGCGACTCTGAAACACCCTTAAGTGTAAGTTGGGTTTTTAAGGCAGCAGCGGCTGCAAACAAAGATGAAACCCCTGGCACAACTTCCACTTCAATACCAGCCTCCTCCAGCGGTCTTATTTGCTCCAAAATAGCTCCATATAGAGAGGGATCCCCACTATGCAATCTAACAATCTTCTTGCCAGCGTTCAAAGATTCAATAATTTTGGCTATTATAGATTCAAGAGATAAATTACTGCTATTGACAAGTTCAGCTGTCAGGCCTGAAAGGAGTTGCGGATTCACAAGAGAACCTGCATAAATTATTAAATCAGCATCTTTTAACAACTTAAATCCCTTCACTGTAATTAGTTCCGGATCTCCTGGCCCTGCACCTACAAACCAGACCTTCATGTTTTCTTCCTAGCATAAAGTACGGAAAAGTAATCGCTGCGTTCCGGCATATCTTGCGAATTTCCTTTTACAATTTTCTCTTGTGATGTATAGAGCCTGCTTCCAAGAATGAATTCCTCGAACCCTTGCTTCTGAAGATCCTCTGCCATCTTTCTTGGATGTATCGCTTTCATTCGTATTTTGGCAAAGATCTCAGAACCGTCAGAAACCTCAAATGACTTATCAAAGGCACTGCCAAACTTCGATGCTAATGCTGGAATCACTCCAACTCCTGGGATGGTTTTCACTTCTATCTCGGGATGTCTATCAATTAATATTTTTTTAAGGTGAATAAAAGTAGAAAATGTATTAACATCACCAATCACTGCGAAACCTACCAATGCCTTAGAAGCGGAGTCGGCCACGATTTCTGCATTCTTTACCCAGATTCTCTCCAGTTCTTGTTCATCGTCGATCATAGGAAAAGTGAGAATATTCGGGGAGCAATACGGCCGTGCTAGCTCAGCAGACATCTCTCCTGGCACGAAAACCTTGAAGCAACTTTGGAGGGCTTTAGCGGCCTTAAAAGTCATGAGTTCCGGATCTCCCGGGCCTAGACTAATCCCTATTAGCATTTTCCCACCACCATGAATATGGGATTGAAAGGCTTGAGAGCTAGGTCTCCAGACAATTTGTAACCGCGGGATATTTGAATCTGGAGAATTTCTTTGAACATGCCATGTTCATTCATTAAGGTCGCTACTTTAGAGGCCATTCCAAGTCTTGCAAGGTTAATAACTATTGTGAGACCCGGGTTGGCTTTTTCTTTGAGCAAGGGAAAGAATTCGTCAATATTGCGGGTACCACCAATAAAACATCTATCGATATTCGGAAGTTCATAAATGAGCTGGGAGGCTTCGCCCAATAAAAAAATGCCAAGAGGTACTCTGGATTTAGAAGCTTCAATAGCTTCAGGGCGAATGTCTATGCCATATATCCTATCTGTAAAGCGTGAAGCTGCCTCAGAAACTGCCCCGGAGCCACATCCAATATCTAGAAAAATGTTTCCTTCTTGGATGTTAAGTTTGCCCATGACAATATGAATGTTCTCCTCTTGCGTAGTCGTTCCGGGGAGTTTCATGCATGAGGAAACGGGAAGATTGGATATAAAATTAATCCAAATAAACTTGACTAAAGTTAACTAGATCGAATTTCATGGCTGTTATGGATCATACAAGCCTTCAGATGAATCCTCATTCGAAGCTATGTCGTGGTAACCAGTTATTCTAATTATGTCCAGGCTGGATATTTCATATTTTCCTCTTTTCCTTTCCAATGCTGGATTTTGTTCTATCTCTTCCAGAGTTAAACCGGCTCTCCCAGCCAGAAAAAGTTGGTAAGCTTGTCCCCATGGCAAGAAATAGGCTGTTTTTGCATTACCTGTGCCATGCCGGAGTTCTACAGCCAATATGCCATTCCTTCCTGATCGAGTTAAGAATTCAGTCTCCCGGGCTAATTGATGAGCTCCTTTAGCAGAGCTGAAATGTTGCTTAAAATAAAGGGATTTAGTTTTCCTTGAGTCAAGACTCTTGCATTCTATGGCTAGATAATATTCGGATTGTGTTGAATCGACTAAGATATCCATCACTTGCGAGACAAAACGTGATTGCTTGAGCCTATATGCTATTGCCATTATTCCTTGGCGTTCAAAGAAAGCATTCAAGGCATTGGTCAAGGCCCATTCAAAGTCGCTCATTAAACTCGATCTTATTTTGATTTCATAGAATTTTACTTTTTGTTTAGCTATCTTATCGGTTATTTTTCTTATGGCAACTGTTTATCATCTTGGAATAAGACCTATGGTTGCATATAATTCTAGGGATAACTATGGTTGTCAAAAGATTTCATGGGGCTTTCTAATCAAAATGAGGAAACCTTCAAAGTTCATGTAATGCTATTAGCTCTGTTAAAGCTATAGCTTACCAATACTATATTGCTCTTGCCTTTTAGTTTCTCAGATCGAGCTGTAATGGAATAGCGGTATAAATTCAGACTCTGACTAATACCATGCTAATTTAGCCCTCATCTGGGGAAGACACCAGAGGATTCCTAATTACTCAAATTAGCCCAAAATCATATTAATTTTTCTGTATTTTGTTGTGAAATGGTCCCATTTTCCCCCCATATTATCCGCCATTGCGGATATTACTCGATAGCTACCGCTAGCCTAGATAATTCCGACATTTTTGAGTGAGCATAGCTGATACAAGTTAAAAGCAAATGAAGTGAACATCATTTTGACGTGGACTCTTTGAACTGTGGTAACCATGACATATGCAGCTTTGAATACTCGTTTAATAACAGCAAATGGCCTCTCACCTGGAGATCGTAATTTGCTAATCAAGCTATTACGCAATTTATCGATCTCTCCCAGTGGATGTTCTGCCGTGGCTCGTTTCATAGTGAAATCAATTCCTCTAGCAGGAGCACCGAAGTATCCTTTGTCTCTGAAGATGGCTTCACCCTTGATAGAAAGATCAATCTGGCTATCGTGAAGCGAAGCTGTAGTGGTCTCAATGCTCCGTATCAAGCCGTAATCGATATCGACTTTTGAGTGCAGTTTATAGCCGAAATGGAGTTCGTCACCTTTCTTGGCCCAGGTTCCATCTCGGCTGCGACGTGTTTTGGCATCATCACCGCGTAATTTCCTGGATTTTCCAGGATCAGCCTCGATAAATGTAGCATCTTGGATAGCTCCTTTTTTTACTTGAAGCCCTTTGGCATCCAATTGTCTCTGAAGTCCTTCCCAGATTATCGCGTCTTTTCCTGTTCTCGCCAAGCGCTCTCGAAATAGCCAAACCGTCCTGGAATCGGGATTAGAATCAGGGAATCCCAAGAACCTCATAAATGATATGCGGTCGGAAATTTGTTTTTCCACCTCTATATCACTTAAACTATACCATTGCTGCAGCAACAATACCTTGAGCATTAGAATAACGTCGAAGTTAGGCCGTCCTCCTTTCTCGGTCTTATTATTGTACATGTCATCGAGAATAGGACGAACGAACTCCAAATCCATTAATTTCGATACCACGGATAGCTTGTCGCCCAGTACCTCCACTTTCTTATAAGCTTCTCGCAATCCCCAAGCTCGGAAAGAATTCATATATATTATATAGTATTATTAGTATATAATACTATCGATACTCTGGGTGTGGATCATAAATATTATAGGTTTCTAGGAGCCCTCACCAATTTATATAAGTAATAGATTATATATAATATATTTTAGCTTTTCTTGGAGCAAAAATCAAATGATACGCAGATATATCTTTAAGAGAACTCTTCTTCCTGGATCGGCGTTAGGTTTAATTTCTTATTAATAGTTCTTATTATAACATTAGTTTTAAGTAGATTCCAGGAAAAAGATATAGAGACCATTATGGATGCAGAGGAGATCGCAAAAAAGTACAGTATGAATGATCTGAGGCCTTTAGCCAAGAAATATGGCATACCTACAAGATGTGCAAAAAAAATCGATATAGTTAAATCCCTTCCACCGGACGCTTTGGCAGAGCTTGAATGAAATAGTTATGCTTAACTTCAAAAATTTTTATATTTTTTGGTTATTGAAAAATGATTAGATTGGGTAGATTAATTCGGGCCACAACAATTTGTGATGCTTGGCACCGCGGGATCAATCTTATTTGGAGGCAAGGCCAGCAAATTACAGATCAGCGGGGAACTAAGATAAAGGAGCTTCTATCGCTTCAAGTTGTTGTGGAAAATCCCTATTCAGATATGATCCCACAAGAATATTCCTGGAACCAGGAACGTTTGGAGGATTATGCCAATCAGCTATTGAGCAGTGAGAATCCGGGGTTTGAATATACTTATGGCAATCGGTTGCGAGCATGGGATTTTGGCTGTATTCCTTTGGATCAGATTGATCATTTAATCAAATTGATCAAGGATTCGCCTTCAACTAGAAGGGCCACAGCTGTAACTTGGATTCCTCCGATTGACAGCACAAAGGACGAAGTTCCCTGCATGATCGTGATCGATTTCAAGATTCGTGACGAACGCATGAACTTGACGGCTTTCTTTCGCAGCCATGATTTTGCTGGTGCTTACCCGGCAAACCTTTACGGTCTTGCAAGAATTCTGGAGTTTGTTTCCAAAGATGTTTCAGTTTCACCGGGCTCCATATCGACATTAAGCGCTTCGGCGCATATATACGAGCATGATTGGGACTGGGTTCGGGAGATGTTGTTAGGCTCGATGAGATCCGATATTTAATCATCAGCGAGAAGGAATTATCAACCACATAAGCAGATACCGGCTAATAATAATGGTGCAGGACCGGGTCTCATTTTTCTTCAAATATATGTGGGGCAATATTCACATAATGCCGCTTATAAGTAAAGGTGAAACAGGATCAAAACTCGACTTTGATGTGGATTCCCTTTTACTGGGATGATCGAAATAAATGCAAATTTCTCGGTATGTTCGGACAAAATCATTAACTTAGAAAAGCAAATCAAATTGAATTATATTGCTGAGCCTTTCTAGATTTTTAGGTGAGGAGAACGAATTTATCAATCTGTCAAATTCATCTCGAGGAAACCGCAAGAACAATGCTATCATTGATTAGCAGGGATACTCTTTCCGGCCCTTAATTAAATGTCCTGTGGTCAATCCTCCTATTACCATAGGTTGTATCTTATGTTTCAGAACTCGAAGATGATTTTCAAAAGAACCGTTCTTTCTTTCAATCAACTTGATCGCTTCGATGTAAACCATAGCAGTTTCTTCAGCATACCTCTTCGTCCTATTTCTTGCATCGATGGCCAGACCGTCTAGGCCAATATTGAATAGGATTGGCAAATAGTCAAGGAGGCAGGTCTCGACGGAATTGAAAATATGGGTTCGTCCATCGTCATCCGTACTAATTGGAAACAAACGTTTGACGTCCTGCAAACCATAGAAGTCGGAATTGCCAGGTGCTAAGCACGCTATACAGTCCTCTGTGATCATAACTTCTTGGTTTCCTTGGACTATCAGCTCAAATTTTGGAGAAAGCATTGTACGTGATCTGGCAATAAGCATAGATAGCTGATCTGTTGACAACTCTGGCGATAGAGTAAGAAGTTGAAAATATGATGCGAAATGCCAAACCGTAAAATGATTCCATATATTCAATCCTGTTGAACCAAAGATCTTAGCATCCGGCCGGATAGAAAGAATAGCTTCGGCTGCGCCTAATCCTTCTACCATTATTCCGTCTATTTCGGCCCTTCTAACAAGAGTGCATGCTGAATGCAGGAATGAATCTTTAGTTATCTTTGGCCACTTCCAAATCAACTGAGATCTTTTGCATAAGGATTTCGCCTCTTCTAGCATATCAGAGATTTTCCGGGCACGTCCGTATCTATTTCCAATAGCGGGTTCTAGGTATATCCGATCGCATCCAGCTTTTGCAGCTCCCTCTACGGTTTCTAGACTGTCTGCATACATTGCCAATGTAGGGATGCTGTTCGTTTGTGGAACTGAACTGCAAAAATCGATAGATTTAAGTTTCTGTTTAGCGGTTTCTACTTTCAATGAACTTGGACAATGGTCTTGGAGTATAGCTTCCTCAGCTCGTGCTAATATGCTACGTCGAAATCGATTAATGGCGGATATCGGGGCAAAAAAACCTCCCGGATAATCCATCTTTAGTCTTCTGACGTAAAAAAGTGTTCCGCCTGTTTTTCGTATTTGAGCCATAATCCGTTCTTCTGTTAGGGGTTTTCTGATGGCGTGTTCCATTTTAAAATCGCTTTCGAATCTAAATTTCCGGCACATCTCCACTCGTTCAATAGAGCCCTCCACTAGGACATTTCCATCTTTCCAGGAGATTTCAAGGTCAATTGGTATGCATATCCTCTCTTGAGAGATAATCTGCCCCGCCTTCCTAGAAAGGGATTTGCTGTTTGTTTGGTAGACTGCAGCGCCTATAATTGCCTTGTCTGGAGTTTTGATCTTGAGAAATTCAGCCTTTCGGATAGGTCGATGAACAATTAGTCCGAACTTACGATCAGTGGATATGACTACTAACCCATCACCTTCTTCAGGAAACCACGAGTTTATGAGCTTAATAGATGCCTCTCTTTCGGTGGAATCGAATGAAGCTACAGTTCCTATCAATAAACCCCGGTTTTGGGACATCTCTCGTCCCATAATTTGCCTCGAGCCCAAAATATAGCCGTCAGTGAAGTCGCGGTTAAAAGCCAAAGATAGGTCTCTGGCGTCATCTTCAGATGGTTGCCAGTTTCCTTGTGCTATCGAATCCAGAGCCTTTCTATAGATGCTAGTTACTATGGCAACATATTCAGGGGATTTCATTCTGCCTTCGATTTTCAAAGACGCTATAGTAGAGCGCACAATTTTATCTAAATGCCAATAAACCGACAAGTCTTTCGTGGAAATCAAGAAATGATTCTTGATAGGTATAGTTTTCAGATCAATTGGTCTACCATATTCATCTTTCTCTCCATGTATCAGAAGGTACGGTTTTCGACAAGGCTGCGCACATAGTCCGCGGTTTCCGCTTCTTCCTCCTATGGCAGACGAAATGAAACATTGGCCAGAATAGCAATAGCATAGAGCTCCGTGGATAAAAACTTCAAGACCTAATCCTGAGACCTGCTGCATTGCATCGATCTCCTTTAATGAGACCTCCCGGGCCAAAACAACGCGCTTAAATCCCATCTTTGCCGCCCAAGCTAAACCCTCTTGGTTGTGAATTGTCATCTGGGTAGATGCATGCAAATCTAGTTCAGGAACGAGGAAGCGAGCCAGAGAAGCAGCACCCACATCTTGAATTAGTAAGGCATCTACTCCAATTTCATAAAGTTCTAAGAAATACTCTGCTACCTCTGCCAACTCATCTTCTCTTATTAGCGTATTTACTGTGACATAGACTTTCACATCTCTAAGGTGGGCATAATCTAAGGCTTGTTTAAGTTGGGACTTGTTAAAGTTATCAGCCAGCTTTCTAGCTCCGAAACGTTTTCCACTTAAGTAGACGGCATCCGCTCCAGCGGCTACAGCAGCCTTCAAAGCAAGGGGAGACCCTGCTGGTGAAAGGAGTTCAGGTAATCCACTCAATCCGATCTCTCATCGATCATTCCTTAGCACTAGATCCATATGTCTTTTAAAATTGCGTCTATTTCAAATAGATGCAAACTTGTTCGATATATAAGAGCGAAACTGAATGGTCGTCGTTTCAATTTTATATCGGATTGTCTGGCTTATTGATGAGGAATAGCTCTCAAATCTAGAAGCATGAGATTAAACAAAGTAAATTTATAGTCTTCCGCACAATTTCTAATAATCAGATTGTATTGTAATTAGTCCCCTCTAAGAATCTCCTTATCCAGCCTTTGGCATAACTGATCGAACATGAGAGCGCATTCCATTGGTCAGATATGAGTTTCTTCATGC